>DRIG01000097.1 GCA_011052815.1 candidate division WOR-3 bacterium
ATCGTTCCATAATTACCAGAATTGTCATTGATCGTGATGTAGGAAGAAGCGGTCATTAATGTCGAAGTGACATTGCTCGCATCAGCACCACCGGTATTCTCTAAGGTAACGACCAGATCCGCGGTCTCACCCGGATCCAGAATACCGTTGCCATTACCGTCATTGGTCACAATCACATCCACAAACCCCAGAATCGGTGCGTAAACCGTTAAATTAAAGTGAGAAGTCCAGGTGGAATCAACATTGTCGTGACAGGTCAGTGTGAAGGTGATCGTATGGTTATTCGGACAGTCAGCCGCAACATCCAGGTTATAACCATCCGCACCGGTTGTAGCCGAATCTCCGGCCGGGATATTACCGAAATTCTTTATAGTATCGGATAAAGTAGCATAAGGATCAGTTGTGCCGAGGGTGCCGATGATTCCATTGCCCTGGGATTGACCGAGATTCTGAACCCAGAGCGGCAGTTCCACTGACTCACCGGGATTGAGTTCACCGTTGTTATTACCACCGGGACCGGGATCACTGACCGAGCATTTCTGATACATGACATATGCATAGTTGCTCGCCTGCACCACAATCGAATCTTCAAATGGATAATGATTCTGTGCTGTAACCGTTATATCCATATAGCCTGGAGTCAACGGCTCGACATTGAGGACGACGCTGCCCGAGCTGTTGGTATAACCGCTGGCATAGGTCTCTGTACCCTTTTGCAGACAAACCAGAGCATTATTGACCGGGCTGCCGCTGCTCGTTACGGTGACCGTCACATTCTGATTGCCGATGGGAATTGCTCCCGGATAATCGACCGTCAGGTTGGCCGGAACATCTGTCCACAAATACATTTCCGGATCACCAAAGAGATTCAACTCGTAGATACACCAACGCGTCTTATCATACTGAGCCCCTGAATCCGCATACGGTACCCAGGCATCCTTTGCCAGTCCATGGGCATGACCGACACGATACTCGCCTGCCTCAAAGATATTGGCGAAGAATGTGGTATCCAACCGCTCAGAAGGACCGGGTACATAACCACCCACATAAGCGCCCCAGCCGTAACGGGCATTGAACATTGCGGCAACGAGTCCACCACCCTCACGATTCACTAAGTGCTCAGCAAAACAATCTCCACCTGCAGACATAAGGTCCCAGCCACCGCACAGACACGCGATTGCAATCGCAATCCCCTGTTTATCGCCGTTGACCAGACCGTCGGCGTCGCTCGATGTCAAGAAAGGAGTCGAACCGCCGTTGTAGTAAATACCGGTCTCGTTTCCATGACCTTCCCAGTTCCCCATGGCATAACCGATATTCAATGAATCAATCATTCCCTGACGTGAAAGGGCGCCGTTGCGTTCGTACATCTTGGCGTCGAACCAGCCGGCAGGTGTCATCCGGGCAATTGAATCCGGCATTGGTCTTTCTTCATAACTTGACCACAGAATTCCTGTAGGAAGCATCATCTTTTTAAGATAGTCAGTTGGCGGGGTTCTTTCATAAGTAAGGATTTTATCAACAAAATTCTGCGCCATCGCGACGGTATAGACTGATGCGCGACCCACATAGACATCGTGGTACATATCGACATTATCACTCAACTCGCCGTAATGGTGGTCCCCATCTGCATCCCAATTACCATCTAAATCAGCATAATACAAATCCGCAGGCAAAGAATCATTGTCTGGCCCGCCAACACTCACATACCACCCTTTACGGGTCGGAACAATATTCTGACCGCTCGAATTGTAATCTCCTGAACCACCGAGTAAGACATATATCGTTCCCCATTCTGATTGAGCGTCGATGATGAAATTCCTTACTTTTTCCGCCAGGTCATAACCCGTATAATTGCTGTTGATCCAGGATACACTGACCACGGTCGCTGGAACGCCTTTATGGGTCTTATAATCGGCAAAGCGCTGAAACACGGTATCCATCGGAGATTCCGTAATAATTACATACTCGTAATATCCCGGGTCAAGACGGGTGTTGTTTCCTTTTTTGCCGACGCGCGGAGCGAAAACAGGAATATCTTCAGGATTGATGACCACTGATTTCACGGCACGCCCAAAGACCTCTTTCTGGCGTTCGGTAGCGATAAGAGCGGGAACCTGATTTTCTTTATATGTAACACGGTAAGTGATGGAAGTAGCGAATTGAATCTTACCGGTCGACGGAATATATCGTACTGGAAAGAGTTCGATATGAGCAATCCGATAGCCGTTCATAGTTCCGGCGCCGTTGATCTTTATCTTGATCCCTGGATAGGGCTGTGTTGAACCATAGACCCGCGGATCCGGCTTGAAATCCGGCATTTCGAATGTCTTTCCAGGTACTGGTAAAGGAACGTCCGGTTGCGCCGGCACCACCTTATATGTCCCCGGTATATCAACCCAGTTCTCTTCAACAATCTCAACCTCTGTGGGTGTCGCTCCGGCTGGTATCAACAGCGCCTGGACGACCCGCGGTACCCTGGGTTCACCGGGGTTGATGAGTGCCGGATAACCGTTGAGCTCAACAACATCATATTCACCAAGCCGGGAGATTTTCAGATTTCCCCTGTTAAAAAACACTGTTCGGGTTATTGTCCCTGCTGACAGAGGCAACAAAACCAGAACCAAGAGGCAACAAAGCCTTTTCATCTTTCCTCCTTACACCATACGGCTGTGGACATTTTTATCATCTTGCATCCACGGACCATAACCTTATCTGAAGAGTATCGCCTTTTCAGTCTTCATATAATTACCGATTGTATAGTGAACAAAATAGACCCCTGTCGGAAGAGGACGACCGCTGTCATCCAGCCCTTTCCACAGAACAGAATTCTGTTTTTGCCCTTCTGATTTCAGAACAAAGTTTCTCACCAGCCGGCCTGTGGAATTGTAGATTTTTATAAAAGCATCCTCTTCCCTATCACCTCTGTAAAAACTGACCGTCGTTGTTCGGTAAAATGGATTGGGATAGAGCGAAAATTTCGGTGTGTCCGGACGAACGCCGGCATTGGGCTTTTCTTCAATCCCGACCACCACATTCGCTTTTTTCAAACATGAATAATCACCCCAACCCCATGTTGTATTATACCCTTTTACATAGTAATAGTATTCACCTTCAGGATGGTTCGAGAAGTAATAGGAAGTATCCGGAATACTCGACGAGATCGTCGTCACAGAATTAAAGAGACATGAAGGATAGATATCATCAACATAGAAACCACTGCCCAATACACTGCCGTCGGTCATTGCGCGAAATCTTATGTAGATCGACTTACCGACCCAGTTCTCAAGTGAATAAGATTTTCTGACCCAGGAATTCTGGGTTCCGTTGAATCTTGTGGTATCGAGGTTGAACCATTCTTTGGTGTTTTCCGACACCTCAACCACCGCCACGTCATAATCATCTTCCAGATCATAACGGCACCAGAAGGTAAGGGAATCTCCGCTCTGCACCAGATAGGGATGGACGCTTCTGACCCCATGATTCATATTATTCTGATTTCCCGAAAAGAGACTGTGGGTGCCGGAATGCGCCTGGGAGGTGCTGCTCGTAAATCCTTCAAGAATCCAGCGTCCTGTTCCTGACTCCAGATCATCTTCGATGACCGTCGGAGCCGAAAGCTCAACCAGTTCCCACTGCAGCGGATGGTTGTCATTACTGTTGACCGGATGCCAGTATATGGTGAAATTCTCACCGACTGTACCTAAGGGATAGATCTCAGGAGGCGCCACCGCTCCTTCACATAGTATAACAATGGAATCAGCAAAATGGGCGAGGTACTTCAATGCCTTGAAGTTTTGATGACAGATATTATCAAGATCGCTCTGGGGCTGATAAAAAGAAGTACCCAGTTCAGCGGTGAAAGAAAGATTGGAAATGCCGCCCACATAATGGCACCAGCTGTAGAACCAGTCCATACTTGAACCGCTCACCGGATAGATTGCATTATATACAGTACCGCGGCCATAAGTGCCGCCGCCCAGGCGCTGGATCATATCCGCCATATAATTTCCTTTCTGGTCATAGAGGAGTGAATCAGGCGTTTCCTGCGCCTTCCAGCCCCATGGCCACATAAGGAGTTCACTGTAGCTGTGATACGTCATATAGGCATTGCATATATGGGACCGCACAAACATCGCCAGCGACTTTGTTTCATCACCTGAATTTGTATAGGCACCGCAAAAAGTTATATCACCGGGATTGTGGCATGCCTTACCGGCATCGACCGCACCCCATTCTCCTTCAAGCTCACCGGCGCAGCAGCCGTAATTACGGTTCGGGTCGGTTCCGATACTGCCTCCGAACGGTTCCCGATTCTTACGCCAGTAATATCCCCCGGGATAATCATACAGATAACCGTCGACATTAATCACCGGAAAACAATAGATTTCCGTGTTGTTGATGATCTCGGTGATCTCGGGAACATTACCATAAGCACTGAGCATTGAATCGGCGAAGAACAGAACCATGATCGGACACGCCCACTCCCGTGAATGGTGCGTACCTTCCACAAGAATTCCGGCTTCATCATCCTCTTCCACGCCGGGATTGTCTGAAATCTTTATGCCGTAAATCCAGTTTCCTTCATAAGTGGGAATGGGTAAAGAATCGAATTTACATATCGACGGGAAATTCTGAACCATCTGACGAAGACTGTCAGTGATCTGGGCATAGGAAAGATATTGCGCCCTGACTTTCTCTTTTTCCAGAGCAATGCTGGGAACAATCAATTCATAACTCAAACCCGAATTGATTATTTTATCCATTGTCACCTGGTCGACAACGATATCATACCACTCGCCAGCATGGGCTGCTGCAATATCTAAATTATATTTGGGAGAAATCCGACTTAAATTTTCCCATGATGAGGTGTATACACGCACAATCATTTCCTGACCGAAAGAGAAGAATATAAGAACGAGGCTGAGAATTATAATCTTTTTCATACACACTCCTTTCTTCTTGTCTTTCCCTCTTTATGACTCATAAAATCTTCCTCGAGACTTAAATCTAATGGAGCTCTTTCCTTTATCTGTAAATTATAATAAATTTTAGGGGAATGTCAAGATAAGAGTGCAAGAAAATGGTCCTTGACAATAAATCTATAATGTGTAACATTAATCAGGTCCCTTCTTGTCCAATTTAGAGGGGAGCAGTGTGGGTTCTTGACAAACAAGAGGAAAATGGTAAACTATGAGGAGGAAAAATGCAGAAAGTGATACCTGTAGAAATTGCACGATAAACGGTTGATATGATAAAGCAGTTGCTTGTCCTTTTAGTAGTCTTTTTCGTTTACTCGGCAGTCACCGTGAATGAACACTTATGTATTCTCTATGCATATCCAGACGGTTGGTCGGATGACATTCTGATAAATGCTGATACACTCGCCGTTGAGGAATATCCTGATATTGGGATTGATAGTAAGAATAATGTCTGGATAACATGGGATGACAATTCATTAATCAGTGGTGAGATATACTATTCGAAACGGGACAGTCTTGGCAACTGCCTTATCCCAGAAACGAATCTATCTGGC
>DRIG01000098.1 GCA_011052815.1 candidate division WOR-3 bacterium
CAAGAGGGAAAAGGGGAAATGGTGAAACGGAGAAACGGAGAATGGGAGATTCTTCGCGGAGTTTACACTGAACAGAGTGAATGTGCTTAGAATAACGGGGAGAAACAGGGAAAGGGAGAAGCAGTGGATGCAGAGTTTATCGTTCTTGACATATTATAATATATGTTTATAATTATTTATAAAGACAAAGGAAGGCGTTAACGTTGTTTTTTTATGAGGAGGTTTTATGGTGAAACATCTGTTTTTTATCTTGATATTTATTTCCATACCGGCGGTTTTGTTCGGCAGTTGGGATGTGGATACGATATTTATCTGGGATAATGATCGAGGGGAGTCGATTCAAACAATGCCCGCCGTCGGAATAATAGGCGGGGGTAGTAACGGCGGATTCGCCGCATGGCAGGATTCACGCTGGGGGGATTATGATATTTTTCGTCAGCGTTACTTCTGGAACGGAGTACTTCCTGTTCCGAATTTTATGGTGAGTCAGGATGATTTCAACAGGTTCCAGCAGGTACATACTGATGTCAGTTCCAACCCGCAGAACGGTTGTATCGTGGTGTGGGAGGATTCAAGTTATCAACCTCAGAAACCAGCTAAAATATATTGTGCATTATATGGCATGGAACCGTTTCTTGTTTATGAAGCTGAAAGTTCTCAAAAGTTTCCGGCGGTTTCCAGCCGTTATTACGGCTGGTTTGCAATCTCCTGGACCAGCTATACAACAAGTCAGATGCCGGCGATTCTTTGTAAATTTTACGATGAAAACGGGGTGGAACAGAGATTCAATACTGTTCGTCAACGGGATTCAATTGATTTTGCTGTTCCTGTTTCCCGGGTTGCGTATAATGACTCAGGAGCCCTTATTGTTTATGAAGATTACAGTAGTGACGGTACTCAATGTTCGATCTATGGTCAGTATTGTAACCGAAACGGTGCGATTCTTGTACCACGACAGAAGCTCAGCCATTTGGCCGGGGACAGCCGGGATGAACGTTCACCTGATGTGGCGATTAATGAAAACGGATATATGGTCGTGGTGTGGGAGGATTACCGCTCTGGAGATGCGGATATCTATGCCCAGCGGTTCGTCGTCCTGCCTGATACCTTTGAATTCATCGGTTCGGAGATGGTTATATCGGAAATTTCCGGAGTGGATGAACTTTATCCTCACGTAGCATTGTTTGCTGACGGTTCTTTTGTCGTTGTGTGGCATGACAAAAGAGGAAGTGATTATGATGTTTATTACCGCGCCTGGGTAAACGGTTATGGTCTGAAAGAACCACACCGAGTTCCTCATAATAATACAGCTGATCAGATGTACCCGGATGTTGCGGGTCGTTACGGCGAAAATTTGAGTATTGTATGGGCAAGCCGGGTGTACAGTGATTACGACGATGTTTTCCTGAGAAATTTCACTCTCAGCAGCCAGGGTGCAACTGGTATTGATTCGATAACCGGTGATATTCCGCTTGTGCCCGTAGACCCGGATACAAATGTCGGTGGTCGTAAATGCTGGTATTTTGATGATGAAAATTATGATGACCCGGCGACACCGGGTTGGAATGAAGATCCGATTGCCGAAGCCGAATCCGTATATATTGATTTGGATTCGGCGATTATCGATCAACTTATGGAACTGAATACCAATGGTCAATATTTTATTGTTTCAGAGGATACCCTGCCTTACAGACAGGGGTTCAGGGCTCTGTCTGAATACGATGCAATATTTCTTGATCTGGGTTATCGCACGGGATTGGCTACTGCAGGGACTATTTCCCAGGATGATCAGGATGCACTTGTTGATTATATTGAACCGTCGACTCCCGGAGATACGGGTAAGCCGACGATGGTGGATGGTAATGATTTCGGATATATGTACAAAGGTACAGCATTATTCAGTCTTTATCACGCAGAGTATCTTGGAGATGGTGCTCCTTACGGGTCGGGTAATGTGGATACCCTGTACGGCGTGGCGGGTCAGTTTGCTGAAAACGAGACATTGAAATATGATTATAAAGAACCGGTTGACAATTATGTTGATTCAATAGCGGCATATAACGGCGGTAGGTTGCTGCTGCAGAGCAGCGGAGTCACCGACTGGATGGCGGGCCGTGCAGTCTGCTGGGGTAATTACTGGAAAGGCGGGATGCGTACGCCACAGGGAAACACTATATACAACAGTTTTATTCCCACCGGGATAACGAGCACCAGACATCCAAATACGTACGCGGAATATTATCGTCGGTGCCTCGGATTTCTGGGGTTGAACTGTCAACCCGAGCCGATCACCACCTTACATGCCTATATAGGATCTTCAGAGGGCAGGGTGGTTATCGAATGGCAGGTGGTGTCAGATGACAGCCTGACCGAGTCGGCTGAGGGAGATTATAAGCTGAAATTCAGTCGTCAGAAGATCACCTCGGAAACCGCGTTCAACGATTCTGTGGAAGAATATTATCAGGAATGGAATACCAAAGACAGCGCCGTGGGAGTTTGGGTGACCCAGACGCTGTATGGTTTGCCGCCGCTCGACACCCTTATCTTTGCCCTTAAGGTAAGTGATGAATCCGGACTGTGGGATGCACTCGGTGCTGAGCCGAGGGCGGTTGTAGCGGGTGATTCGATTACACCCCATAATATTCTTATCGCCAATAATTATGTGAAGGATTTTTCGATTAGATACGAGTTCCTGGACGTCCATATTTCGAACCCTGAAGATTCACTCTTCGTCACGTGGGATGATGATAGTTTTTACATCGGTTTTATCGGCCAGAGTTTCGTCGGTTCCGGAGACCTGCTCATCTATTTTGATATTACAAACGGCGTGGGAGCGGACAGTACATATCCATATAACGGTACCACGACGAATTGCGCTCCTTTCAATGCGGCAAGCGGAGAATTCCGACCCGATTACTGTTTCATACTTGAGACCTATAATACGGTTTATCTCTATCAATGTACCGGCAAGCAGAGGGGCCGCGACGCCTGGACTCCGATAACTTTTCACGGAGCTTATTCCGAGGATAATGTGGTTCACAATTACGAATATACCGAGATAAGCATACCGTTTTCAGACCTCGGTTATAATACCTCCAACCCCTTTAAACTTGTCGTTACCGTTCAATCAGAGACAGATAACAGCCGAACCCATATCTATCCGATCTTTAATCCAACCGGAATCGGTACAATAACCCAGTATTACCAGTGGTCGCATCTGGGCGCTGATATGGTGCCCAGGTATACAGTCAGTGTCGTGGGAGTTGATGAATCTGAATTATTCACCGGTCTAAGTCACGGTGAAAAGGACTTATCCGTAGTGCCGAATCCATTTACCAGAGGGGTTGATATTTACTTCAGTCCCGGTCGCTTGAAGTCCGAGGAGATAATTTTGAAAATCTTCGATGCAACGGGAAGATTGGTGAAAAGATTTGAACTCAGTTCTTCTGCTCCAGATACTATGATGAGAGTCACCTGGAACGGGTGTGATGAGGCAGGGCATCGGATGAGCGGAGGTGTTTATTTCTGTGAACTTGAGGCGGCTGATCATTCTGTGTTTGAAAAGATGATCTACCTGCGGTAAAATCCTTTTTTAGATTTTCACTTCGAGTTTTTCCCGAATTGAAGTTTTTTGCGGTTCTTCGAAATGTTCTGCAAGTGGAGATATTATTCTTTCATATTCCGAGCGGTATTTTTCTTCCTCCTGGATTTTCCCCAATTTTTTGAAGACCTCGGCGGTCAACCATAGGCCGGCGGCGAGATATTCACGGGCACCGCAGTTGCGTGCCTGGTCGGTTGTTTTCATCAGTATGTTGAGGGTCTCCGGATAATTTTCTTTATGGATGGTGAGTTGGGCATTTGTCAGGCTGTTGTAAAGTTGGAGAATTCTGTCGCCGAGCTCCGCCGAAAGGCTGATGCTTTTCTGAATGTTTTCATCGACCCGATCGAATTCTTTTTTAAGGACCATGATTCGGGCCAATCTTCCGAATGTCCAGGCATAAAGTCTTTTGTTCCCAATTTTACGGCAGAGGTCGGGTAACTCTTCAAAGACCGTCTTCATATCTTTGTATCTTTGCTGAGCGGTCAAGAATTCCAATTTCAGCTCCAGTACGAGTGTAAGAATTTCAAGATCATTGATTGCACGTGCTTTCTTTTCGATATTATTAACTTTATTTTCAACTTCGTCGTAAAGGCCGATCTTATTTTCAACTGCTGCGACTGCAATCGTTGAAATCACGCTGTTCCTTTGATCTCCGATTTTGTTAAAAATTTCTCTGCTTTTGTGAAATTGTTCAAGTGCGGATTTATAGTCACCTGTATAGAACCAGTCCCAGCCGAAGGACCTCCGCGCGATCGCCTCGTTGAGTGGATCCTGAATGGCTTCGGCGATTTCTATCGCATTCTTATGATAATCAAAGGCTTCTTTTATTCTACCCTGATATTGATATACATCTCCGATATTGTTGTTCATAAACATATTCTGCTGGGGTTCCCCGGTTATTTTTGCGATTGTCAGGGCTTCGGAAAATTTCTCAAAGGCTTTATCAAGCCGCCACATCTGGGCATAGGCAAGTCCGATATTACCGAGAGCCAGCGATTCCACAACTTTATCTCCGATCTCAGAAGCAAGTTCCCGGGCATTATCGAGTTTTTTCATGGCACTGTCCATATTTCCGAGCCAGAGATTTATCAACCCCATTTGATTCAGACAGCGTGTGATGTTTTCTTTTTCTCCTATTTTTTCAAATAAATCACAGGCTTTATTATAATAGTCAAGGGCTTTTGGTAAGTCACCTTTTCTCTCGAGAAGTTCTCCGATATTTGAATTTGCCAATGCCATAGCCTTTTTATCGTTCATTTCGCTGCTTAATTCTTCAGCATTCACGAAATAATCCAGTGCTTTTCCATAATCACCGGCATGGAGATAGTAGTTGCCCAGATTATTGAGCGCCAATACTTCGATCCGTTTATCGCCGATCTTCTTCGCCGTCCGTCTCGCCCGTGTCCAGTAACTCAATCCTTTTTTTGGAACCCCCATTTCCTGATAGATAATGCCGATGTTCAAACAGGCACCGGCTTCGTCTTTCAATGACCCCATTTTGTGAGCTAAACGCAGGGAACGTTTCTGAGCCAGAAGCGCCTCATTCATATTTGCCAGCAGTTTGAATACCCACCCCTGTCTTCTTAAGATTTCCAGTTTATCCTTCATCTCTTTTTCGTTGAGATCTTTTTTATTCAGTAATTCCAGCGCCTGTCTGAAGAAATTAACCGCTTCTTTCAATGCATATAAACGATAAGATTTTTCAGCCGCTGATTTTGAATATTCGATTCCTTTTTCTTCATCAGTCGATTTCACAAAATGGTAGGCGAGTTCTTCAAGATATTCATGTAGTCTATCTGAGAATAATTCTTCAAGTATCTTTCCTATCCGGCTGTGAAGTTCTTTTCTCCTTTTTTTCAACAACGAGCCGTAAACCACCTCATAAGTCGTCGGAGATATGAATTCATAACTTTTCCCATCTGTTTCAATATGGGAAGTGAGAATTCCTTCGAAATGTTCCAGACTATCGAGTTCAGGCTGTAGTTCGGATTCCGGAATATCCAGGATTTTGGAAAGGAACGACGGTTTGAAAGTTTTGCCCAGAATCGAGGCGTACTGGAGTACACGCCTTTCCGCTTCGCTCATACGGTCGATTTGGTCAAGGATCACTCCGGAGATCGATTCTGCGATGTCCAGTTTCCTGAATCGGTTTGTCGCATAAACTCTGCCTTTGTGACGGCGTATTCCGCCTTTTTTAAGGAGAAATTTTATTATTTCCTGGGTGAACAGCGGGTTTCCCTGTGATTTTTCATAAACGCTGTCAGTTAAGCCGGGTTCAATCTCTGTGATATCGAGGAGCCTTTTTATATACTCTTCGGTTTCTTCTTTCGGAAAATTGTTCAGGGAGATGGTTGTGCAGTTTTTCAGGCGGAGCCAGGGAAAGGCGTAATCAGAACGATACTCGAAGATCAAAAGAAGAGGAACAGTATTCATATCGGCTATTAGACAGTCGAACAGCTCATTACTGGTCGGGTCGCTCCACTGCAGATCTTCAATTCTAAGGGCAAGCGGTGTATTTTCCGATTCACGATATATTATTTTTTTGATGACCGCAAATATTCTTTTCTTTAGTTCCTCGGGCGGAATTTTTTCAATCTGGGAAAATCGTATGCCGTAGAGCGTGCAGATATAGGGGAGTGTTTCATCAAGTTCCATCCCCAGATTTTTCAGTTTTAAACTTATTAATAATTTTTTTTCTTCTTCTTTTGTTTCTTTTTTGATATTAAAATATCCGTTTAAAATATCAAGGACGGCTGAGAAAGGTTCATCGATTCGATATGACATACACCTTGCATTCAACACGGTGAACCCGTTTTTCTGCGATAAGAGAAGAGATTCGACCCCCAATCTTGTTTTGCCGGCACCAGGGTCGCCGACGATACCGATGATCATACCTTTTTCTGCTTTTACCTTGTTAATTACACTCTGGATTGTTTCGAGCTCCTGCCTTCGACCCACAAGCTTTAATTTTATTATATCGGGCAGTCGATAGTGTTCGTTCATACCTTTTACCAGATATATCTGGATGGGTTTTTTCTTTCCTTTTACTTTCACCGAGGGTCTCTTTTCGGCGTCGACCACATCCGCGATATATTGATAAGTGTAATTACTGATTATGATTTCATCGGCCTGCGCCACTTTTTCGAGCCTTGCCGAAAGGTTCACTGTATCGCCGATGACCGTATATTCCATCCTTTCATCAGAACCGACGTTGAGAGCTACTGCGTGGCCTGTATTGATGCCGATACTCATTGACAGGGGTTGTTTAAACTTTTTTTCTTCATTAAACTTTTTCATTTCCTGCTGCATTTCGAGGGCGGCACGCACCGCCCGTTCCGGATCGTCATGATGGGCGACCGGAGCTCCGAAAAGAACCATCAGGGCGTCACCGAGGAATTTGTCCACACTCCCTTCATATTTAAAAACGATCTTCAACATACGCGTAAAGAAATCATTGATGATGTTGGCGATATCTTCAGGATCCATTGTTTCGGATAAAGCCGTGAATCCCGACAGGTCGGCGAACGCGACGGTGATATTTCTTCTTTCACCTTCGACTTTTTTCGCCAGGGGGTCGAGTTCTATCTTTTCTACCACCCTTGACGGCAGGTAACGTTTGTATGATTCAATGAGGTTTTTGAGCCAGTTCAATCTTTTATATGTATCATCCTCTCCCTTATAACCTTCGGTTAATTTTTTTATTTCTTCGATTATTCTATTTTCTTCCATAATACAATTGTAGCTAAATTTCAGGGGAGGTCAATATCTGTGACCTGTGGATTATTTTTTGTTTTTTATGACTTTTAAGAACGCCTTCACCACTTTTGGATCGAATTGTTTACCTGATTCTTTTTTTAAAATCTGTATTGCTTTTTTTGTTGATATGGCTTTACGATACGGTCGATCTGTTGTCATGGCGTCATATGCATCGGCTACTGCTATGATCCGTGCACCTATCGGTATCTGATCTTTTTTCAAACCGTTGGGATAGCCGTTGCCGTCATAACGCTCATGCTCGGATTTTATTATTTCACAGGTGGTTGTCAGATGTTTTACATCTTTGAGTATATTATTTCCGATATCCGGATGCTTTTTTATGAGGGCGAATTCAGCGTCGGTAAGGGGTTCCACTTTACTCAGTATCGTATCCTTTATGCCGATCTTACCGATGTCATGTAGATAACCGGCGTAATTGAGTTCCCTCATCTGTCGATCACTCAATTTCAAGACCTTTGCTATCCGCAGTGCATATTTTCTTACTCTCTCGGAGTGCCCCCGTGTATAATGGTCTTTCGCTTCCATTGCAGAAACAAGCGCCTTGATCGTGTCAAGGTAACTTTCTTCAAGTGATTTATACAACCTGCTGTTCTCGATCGCTATTGCCGCTTGATTCGCGATTAAAGTTAATGTTCTTATGTCGTCTTTATCGAATGCATTGGCTTTGTAACTTTCGACGTTTATTACACCGAGGATTTTTTCGCCTAATTTTAAGGGAACTGTGATTTCTGATTTTGTTCTGCTGTCGAGTAATAAATAACGTTTTTCCTTGCTTACTTCATTGATCAAACAGGGACGGCCGGTCTTTGCAACATAACCGGTGATTCCTTCTCCTAATTTAATTTTTTTGTTCTGCTTCCGGTTGGTAAAGGGTCTCGTCGTCGCCTTTATGCGCAATTCTTTTTGCTTTTCGTCGAGCATCAAGATACCCACTCTTTCATAGCCGAATGTTTCGCTGAGATATATCAGAATTTTGGAAAAAAGAAGGTCGATGTTGATCGTCGAGGTTAATTCTTTGCCTATATTGTAGAGAAGACTCAGTTCTTTTATTATTTTGGACAGATGTTCGATATCTTTTTTGTGTTCGGTGATGTCGGTTGCAAAACCCAGGACTCCTATGACTTTACCTTTTTCTCTTAACGTAGCGGCGCTTACTTTGGCATAAAGAATTTCTCCATTTTTATCAATGAACCCCAGTTCGTACGGTTTGATGTTTTTACCGTTCGACAGTTGTTTGAACACCTTTGATACTTTTTTACGGAAAGCAGGAGCGACGATTTTGAGAAATCTTTTACCGAGGAGCTCTTCAACGTGATAATGGAAGAATTTCTCTACGTATTTGTTGATGTATTTGATAACACCTTTTGTATCGACAACGACGACCGCAGAAGCGATGTTTTTGAATACCGATTTATGGTGCAATTTGATAAAATTATCCAGTGGGTGGGATGCATTGCGGTTATTATCTTTGGTCATTATGTTATTCTCATTATAACGATATATTTAATTTTGTCAATGATTTTACTGACGGGAAAAAGCATAGAAGATAATTGACTTATGGAAAAACCTGTTTATAATAATTCGTCATGACATGGATTGACATTTTGATTGTTATAATAATGCTCGCATTGATATTACACGGTATTATCAGAGGATTGGTAAAAAGTATTTTTGATATCCTCGGGATCGTCATAGGCTATCTGCTGGCGCTTAATTTCAGTGGTTGTCTGGGTATTCCGAGGTTCATCGCATTCTTTCTGGTTTTCTTTATTTCTCTCGTAATCGTGGTGATAATCGGCAGGATTATTTCGAAATTGATTCATATAACTCCCCTCGGTATATTCGACAGAATTCTGGGAGGGATATTGGGAGCGGTAAAAGGTTTTATCATCTGTTTCATCTTTTTGATTATAATTATTTTACTACAGAAATCCGACAAAACGCTCTATAGTTCAAGTATCGCTCCTTTGATTCTGCGCGGCGGGCTCACCGCGAGTCAGACCCTGCCGAAGTCGTGGTATAAACGTATTGAAAAGATAGTCACCGGAAAAAGGATTTTGGTCAGAGACCATTACGATGATTACATTTATTTCTGATTTCGGCGGGCGGGATTGGTTTGTCGCCGCAGTAAAAGGTGAAATATACAGGATAACTAAAGATGCTGTGATTGTGGATATTACCCATGGTATTAAGCCGCATGATATTCTTTCAGCGGCATTTGTTCTTAAGTCTGTGTACCGTAATTTTCCGAAAGGGACCGTTCACCTTGTGGTTGTCGATCCGGGTGTGGGCGGCGACAGAAAACCTCTTATTGTTGAATCAGAAGGGTACTATTTTGTAGGTCCTGATAACGGAGTGTTTTCTTATATTTATAAAGATGACTCAAAGATTTATGTAATTGAAGTAGAGGAGGAGACGAGTGTAACTTTTCACGGACGCGATATATTCGCACCTGCAGCGGCGCGGCTGTCCCTGGGTCGAAGACCGGATACATTTGGAAGAAAGACAGACGGCTGTAAAAAGATTCCTTTTCCGGTTTACAGACGAGAAAACGAAAGAATCATCGGCGAGGTGGTTTATATCGATCATTTCGGAAACCTCATTACGAATATTCCGAATAGTGTTAAATTCAATAGAGTATATTGTGAAGGAAAAGAGATCTCCGTAAAGAATTTTTACGAAGAAGGAGAACCCGAAGAAGCTATATGTATTAAAGGGAGTGTCGGTTATTATGAAATTGCCTGTAATAAAGGAAGTGCAAAGGATGTACTGGGAGCCGCTGTCGGCACCTGGGTGATTTGTGATACTGTCGATGATGCTTATTGACTAAATAATAGATTCAGATAGAATAGACCATGCGCGGTGGATTGAAGAATATATTGAAAAGAAAGATTTTACTCCTTGACGGCGCCACGGGTACAAATCTGCTTGACAAAGGATTGATGCCCGGTGAATCTCCGAGTGCGTTGAATATAAGAAATCCTGAAGCGGTATTCAACATCCAGAAGGCATATGTCGACGCCGGTGCTGATGCTATTTTGACCAATACATTCAGCGCCAATCCGATGAACATCGAATCAAAATCTCTGAACAGGGTTATCAAGAAAGGAGTTATGATAGCGAAACGTGCCGCTGGAAAACGAGCGTTCGTAATCGGTGATGTCGGGCCGCTTGGAGAGCTCATCAAACCTTATGGTGATTTCAGTTTTGACGAAGCTTACAGGGTATTTTATAGTATAATCAGGATCCTCAGTAAGGCGGGTGTAAAAATATTTCTTCTTGAGACTTTCACCTCGATCATCGAAGCAAAGGCGGCTTTCCACGCCGCCCGTAAATTTTCCGATGATGTGTTTGTTTCTTTTTCACTGCAGGACAACGGGCGGACATTAATGGGTGAGCTTCCTGAAACGATAGCCGTGACTTTTGAGGCACTGGGCGCGCGCGCCGTCGGAATAAATTGTTCTCTACCTGATATCATTCTCGATGCGATTTCCAGAATGAAGGGAGTTGTGGGGTTGCCGTTGATCGCCAAACCGAATGCCGGAAGGATAAGGATGGAAAAGAATAGGGTGCACCACACTCTGTCTGATCGGGATGTCGCCCGGTACTACAGCAGATTTCTAAAAGCCGGTGCGGGCGTCATCGGAGGCTGCTGTGGGACGACGCCTTCCTATATAAAATATCTCAGTCGCAAGAGCAGACAGGTGCACAGATGCACGAAGGGCAGGAGCAAAGTATTCATCCTCGCCTCACCGCAAAGAATTTTGAAGGTCGATGGTTCTTCACCGGTCGTCATCGGAGAAAGGTTGAACCCTTCTGGCCGAAAGCGATTGAAAAGAGAATTGTGCAGCGGAAATTATTCGAGCTATGGTGAGGATGCTGAGGCACAGGAAGCCGCCGGCGCTGAAATCCTCGACGTCAACGCTTTTGTTGTTACACTCAATGAAGAAGAGACAATGGAGCGTGCCGTTTTTGAAATATTAAAGAATTCACACCTGCCGCTGTCGATCGATACCCAGAATTTTTCCGCAGCAAAGCGGATATTGTCTTTTTACCCCGGTGTGGGTATCTATAATTCGGTTCCAGCGCGTGTCGGTGAGTTGAAAAAGTGGCTGCCCATGATAAAAGAATTCGGCTTTAAGGCGGTTATATCACTGATCGGAAAGAAGATTCCTGAAACCTTTGAAGAACGGATGGCGAATGTCGTCCTTGCATTAAAGGTCGCTCAGACCATCGGGTTTCCGAAAGAGGATTTAATCTTCGATCCACTGGTCTTTGCTGCGGCGACTGATCGGCTTCAAATAGAGTACACTTTAAGATGTGTAGCAACACTTCATAAAAAAGGATTGAAGACGATCCTCGGTATCTCCAATGTCTCTTTCGGACTCCCTGAACGCTCACATCTGAATGGTGTATTGGCTGCAGCAGCGATTAAGGCGGGTGTGACCTTTCTCATAGTAAACCCTCTGGATCGGATTGTTATGGGGTCTATTTCCGCTGCAAAGGCTTTATTCAAAGGAGATATTACCGGATTCATTGAACGGAGTAAGATGGATAAAGATAAGGTTATTGCAGCAAAAACCAAGGTCGGTCTTTCAAAGAGCCTTGAATCATTTTCTCTGAGCGATGCCATCATCAAAGGGGATGTCGAAGCCAGTCCAGTTCTGGCGGAAAAGCTGCTTGCCTCAGGCAGAAGCGCCCGGGATTTAATCGACCACTATATCTCAAAGAGCCTGAAGGTCGTCGGTGAATATTATGAAAAAGGAGAATACTTTATCCCCGACCTTCTTAAATCTGCAGAGGCGGCAAAAGCCGCACTGGATGTTATAAAAGCCTACCTTCCCAAGAAAAAGAAGAAGGCGAGGGTCATTTTAGCCACTGTTAAGGGTGATATTCATGATATCGGAAAGAATATTGCTTTGATGATCTTTGAGTCAGCCGGTTATGAAGTTGTTGATCTGGGAAAAGATGTTGCAGCGGACAAGATCATCAAAGCGGTTGAGAAATACCGGCCGATCGCCGTCGGTTTAAGCGCTCTCTTGACGACGACGATGGGAGAGATGGAGGTTGTTGTCAGAGAACTCCGTAAAACCGGTTTGAACGTCAAGGTTATTATAGGGGGGCCGAATGTCAGTGATGAGTATGCAAGGAAGATCGGCGCATACGGTGCAGCGAGTAATGTTCTGGATGGATTGAAATTATTGAAACAGATAAGATAGGTATTTAACACCGGATGATTAGTGAGAAACTTCAGAGCAGAAAGATAATTACCGTAGAGATTCTTTTACCTGTTTCAGGTCCTATCAGCGGTTTGTATAAAGAGATCACTCCGCTGCAGGATTATATTGATGCTTTGAACATTCCATCCAATCCCCTCGGGAAATTACGGCCGGATGCACTCTGCTGTGCCCATTTAATCCAGGAGAAAACAGGTATTGAAACGATTCCGCATTTTGTGGCGCGCCATTATACCTCACTCGCATTTGAAAGTCATCTGCTCGGTGCAGCGGCCCTGGGAATTGAGAATATTCTTTGCGTCACCGGCGACAACCCGGTCAGGGGGAGGAGTGCTTTTGAATTGAACTCTTCCAGACTTATCTGTATCGCAAAGGGGTTGAAACAAGGTATAACTTCATCACGAAAGGCGATCCCCGCGGTCGATTTTTGTTTATGTACAAGTTTTAATCCTAATGTGCCGAATATCCATGGGGAATTCATCAAAGCAGCGGCGAAATGCGAGGCTGGTGCCGAGGTTTTTTTTACTCAGCCCATATTTGATCCGGTCAATTTTCTGAAGATACTGAAAGAATTCCGTATGAGGCACAAAGATGTTAAGGTGATCGCCGGTCTTTCTTTTCTTCATTCCAAAAAAAGGGCATTTTCGTTGATGAAATTTCTGGGAATTCCTTATGACTACATAAATAACATCGAAGAGCGGAATGAGACGGAGATGCTGTTGGAAAATGTAAAAATATTAAAGGAACATATAAACGGTTTCTATATTATTCCGATCGGTCGATATGGATGTGCTTTAGACCTTGCCAGAGCCATCCGTTCTGTTCTTTAATCGATAGGGATTAAATTATTGCGAGGCGGCTCTCAGGGTTAAATAAGAGATCAGAAAAGAGGCAAACACTGAACCGATTTCTATATAATCCTGCCAGAATTTAAAGATTTGTCGGGGGACATAGATGCGGTCTCCCTGTTCAACCACCGGATCCTTTTTAATGAATATCTTCTTTTTTCCCCGCTGGATGTACGCTCCACCCATATAAGCATCGCCCAGGGGACCACCAGCGAGTCCGATATAGTCGCTTGCCTTTAGATTCGGTTGATAGGTCAGCGGTCCGGGATTAACGACCTGCCCCTGGACATATACGATTGCATTGACCGAGGGTATGACGAGCACATCGCCGTCAGAGAGTTCTATATTCTCCTCACTTATTTCATCGGCTAAAACCTTTGTAAGGTTGACCGGGATTCTTTCTCCTTCTCGTTCGATATATGCATGTTCCAGGTCTGCCCAGGGAGTAGTTCCACCGGCTTTTGTAATTAATTCTGAAACACGTTCACCTTCGTTGAGTTCGTAGAGTCCTTCACTTGTCCTTTCTCTTGCGGCAGTGAGTTCGGAAACCCGGAGTTCATAACCTCTTTTTCCGAAGACCGCTCCTTTGACAATGACTGATTTCCCCATCTTTGAGACGATGATTAAATCTCCATCCTGTACATAGGGATTGACCTTGGTATTACCGGTCTTTTCGAATTCTTCAAGGTTTGCGATTTGATGTAATTTCCCCTTACGCAGCACTTTGATTTTGGAGCGGGAACCCAGAGTGGTGATTCCACCGGCTCTTTCAATGACCCTTGATACACGGTCGACCGGCCAGGCAAAGACCTGCCCTGGCCTATTGACCTCTCCCACCACGTAGACAGTGAATCTACGCATACCGAGCAGCGTGATATCCACATTGATATTTCTGAAATACTTCTGGAAAACGCGCTTCAGCGAATCCTTGGCACTCTTTAAAGTGAGATTATAGACGGGGACAGCGGCGACGATATCATATCGGGGGATATACATTCCCTGGGTCGTCGGTATCGATGATACCGGTACGTTGATTGTAAGTTTTCCTTCATAGGTGACGCCGGTGATATAAGAGTAGTTCGTCGCTCCCGTGATTGTGACAAGAAGACTGTCACCCGGCATTAGAATATATTCATCAGAGACGATCGGTTTTTCGAGTCCACTCATTTCAGGAGCAGTGGCCGGGGTGTTTGTTCCTGCTGGCTGGGCATAGAACAGCGGGTATGAGAGAAGTAAGGCAGTAAACAACAGCCCTTTAGTAATTGCCCTTCTCAATATCAGTTTGTTCATAGAAGAATTATATTTAAATCCCCTGATATGTCAACAGATAAACCTCCAATTATTCCTTGACAATCCTTATCCCGCTTATATAATTAAATAAATATAGAGAATATGAGATATCTTTTTATCAGCGGTTTATTTATCTCGACCTTATATGGTATGCTCGTCGATATTCCACTCGATGACCTCAACTATAGAATTGAAGAGGTGGACGGTTTTGAGCATATTATTCTTAAGGATAGGTACACTATATCACCTTTTACGCCGGGCGCTCCGGAAATCACCGCCTTTGTATGCAACTATCTTATTCCCAGGGATCAGGTTCTTTCCGAGATAGAAATCATTGATGAGGAATGGGAAGAATTACCCGGTGAATTCTTTATTTTTCCTGTTCAGGTTTATTCTTCGATCGAGACGACTTCTGTTTTTACTCCTCCGGATCCTCAAATTTATGGTTCTTCAGAATTTTTCCCAGACAGCCCGGTTGTGTTATCCAGCTGTGGTTCACTCAGAGGTTATCGAATCTGTCAGGTGACGATCGCTCCTTTTAAGTATTCGCCTCATAAAAGAAAACTTTATGTACTTAAGAAATTAAGCCTTAATGTGAAGACTGATTACCATCCTGCAGGAATCGCGCCTAAAAGGGTTACTCCTCTGGGAAGATCGGTTTCAGAAAAGTTCGTTGAGGACCTGGTATTGAACAAGGAACATATCCATAATGCAGATTTCCGTCCTTTGACCGTTGTCGAAGAAAATAAAGATGATATACCAGCCACAGAGTTTCCGTCATTATCAGGGGCACCGGTTGACCTGGTGGTTATCACCGATGACAACCAGGCGGCATCCTTTGAAGCATTCCTCCGTTTCAAAAAACTGCTGGGCATCAACGGTGTAGTCAAGAAGGTATCATGGATCCGCCAGCATTACAATGGTGTGGATGATGCAGAAAAAATCCGAAATTTTATCAAAGACGCCCTTATCCAGTGGGGAGTAAGTTTCATCCTTCTGGGTGGAGATACTGATTTGATACCGACGCGTTTTATCTGGATCGACCGAGCGGTCATCTATTCGTCACTCTTACTGCCCATTGCTTCCGACCTCTACTTTTCAGACCTGGATGGAAATTGGAACTTTGATGGTGATGAAAAATTCGGAGAAGTGGCTGATTCTGTTGATTTATATCCGGACCTTTTTGTAGGAAGATTACCGACGACTTCGCCGGATGAAGTTGCTGCATATCTGAATAAATTGCATAATTATTTTTTCCCTTCCGCCGTCGACTATCAGACAAAGGCATTGTTTTTCAGCTCAAACCTCGAAACCAACTGGCCCGGTCTTCCGTATGCCTATGAACTCGCTGAGCATCTGCCCGTTCATTTCACCAAGTCATTTCTTGATGAAACCCTGGGAAATCTTACTTCAGAATCACTCAAAGATTCCGTAAAAGCCGGTGCCGGGGTTGTTGTAGGAATCGGACACGGCGATGTCAATACAATGTGTATCCATTACTGCTGGCCGAGGACTTTCATAAACAATTTCTATTTTGACAGTCTTGTAAACGCCCCCTTTTATGGATTGATGTTTGTGGTCACCTGTTATACGAATCCCTTTCAATCGGATTGCCTCGGAGAACACTGGGTGCTGAATCCTCAAGGAGGGGGGCTGGCGTATATCGGACCGACGAGCTCCAGTGAAGGTAGTCTTCATAAAGAATATATGAAGGTCCTTTGTGACGGACTTTTTAATGATGACAGCACCTGGTACCTGCATACTGCCCTGGGCCGGGCATTGGCATACGCAAAGATTCCTTATATCGGAAACGCCCAGAACAATAACTGGAGTCGGGTTCATCAATTTTCCATCTCCCTGTTGGGTGACCCCACGGTCGTACTATGGAATACTTCTCCAGTACATTTAACCGGCGTCACGGTCAGCCCGGAGACCCTGCAGGTGGGAGATGATACTTTACATTTCTCTTTTGACCCTGCCGTTGTTCCCGACCATATTGAAGTGATTTTTTATAAAGAGGGCGAGACATTTATCAGAGATGTGATAGACCCGATCACCTTGAGATGCCGGGTGAAGACCGAGACGCCCGGTTATTTGAAATACACTCTGTTGATTGATGGTTATATCCCTCTTATTGATTCTGTTTACGTCGCACCGGCTGTTCCTTATCTGGTATATGACGGTTGTACGATCATAGACACCCTTTCAAATGGCAACGGTGTTGTAAATCCCGGTGAAGAAATTTATCTTTATGTCGATTTCAAAAACAACGGAGGGAACACAGCGACCGGTGTCAGCGTTCGATTATGCTGTGATGACAGTTTGTTTACTATTTTAAATGATACGAGTTCAATCTCTGATATCGCCGCCGGAGAAACAGCCCAAAACATCTCACCTTTCTATTTTGTGATATCCGATTCAATGCCGGATGAATATGAATTTGATTTCGAACTTCTCATTACCTATATCAGCGGGATGAACAGTGATAGTTTTCAATTGGTAGGTCTGGCTCCACAATTAGAACATTTTAAACAGGAATTTATCGAAGCAAACGACAGGGTGACCATTATTCCATATGTTGCGAACTATGGTCATTGCGAGGCGGATTCTGTTTACGGTTTTATAAGTTCTAATTCTGATTCTGTCATAGTGCTTGACAGTACCGTGGTCTTTCCTGATATCGGAAGTAATCAGGTGGTGGGTTCGACCCCTGACGTGTTTACGGTACACCGCATTTATCCATCCTGCGAAGTACGTCTGAACCTCAGAATATACCGGAGACAACAAGAGGTCATCAATCGTGATATAATATTGAAAACCCCTGAACCGATCGATTCCCTTGAGACTATCGGTGGCAAGGATAAAATCGCACTCAAGTGGAAGCCGATTTCAAACGCGGCAGGCTATCGTATTTTCAGGTCATTATCACAGGGTGGTCCCTATGATTTCATCGGCAATCGATTGGAAACGACATCTTGTTATGAAGATTTCAATGTCCAAACAGGACTGGAATATTACTATTTTGTACGGGCTGTTGATTCATCAATGAATGAAGGTTCCTCTTCGGATACGGTTTGTGGTGCGTTAAATCCGCGATACGCCGACGGATGGCCTCAAACAGTCTACTGGTGTCAATTTTCTTCTCCGAATTTCGCCGATCTTGATCCGTTTTATCCCGGTCTTGAAATCGTCGTTGCCGGACTCGACGGCGATATTTATGCCTGGCACTGTGATGGTTCGTCGCTCAACGGCAGCACTCCGGTGATATTTGATGCGGGTTCAGAACATATCTGGTCATCGCCGGCACTCGGCGACGTCAATCAGGATGGTCTGATCGATATCGTATTCGGAATTATGAGAAGCAGTGATAATCTTTATGTGATAAGTTATAATCCAGTGGACAGCCAGGCGACGGTGCTTCCTGGCTGGCCGAGGTCTTTGAACGGCAACGGGCTTGTTTCTTCGCCGGTCCTTGCAGACATCGATCAGGACGGCACCCTTGAAATATTCGCGGTTTCCGCTTTTCCCGCTTACCTGTACGCTTTCCATTACGACGGTACCGGTGTTTATGAGCCACAGACCGGCTTGCTGAAGGCTTTATACGGAAGTCTCAGAGGTACGCCGGCTGTGGGGGATCTTGACCGCGACGGCACGTTTGAGATCATCTGCTGCGGCGGCAAAGAGACCGATTCCCTTTTTGTCTGGGATCGATACGGTAATTATTTCCCACCGTTTCCCGTAGCGATTGAACCATCCCAGGAGTATTCTGTCGTCATCGGAGATGTATCGGGTGACAGAAAAAGGGAGATATGTTTTTATTCGGGGAATCCTTCCAATAAGCTCAATCTGGTGGACTGTAATGGTGATATTATATGGCAGTATCAGGTGTTAGCCGATTACAATGAGCTCTGCCCGGCATTTGGTGATATCGACAGGGACGGCAACCCGGAGATCATATTCTGTTATAATGACGGGCTTGATGCAGGAGTTCTTGTTCTGGATTCCACCGGAGTTCTTTTACCGGGATTTCCGAAGCGGGGGCACGATGCTTATCCTCCGGTCATTGCGGATATCGACGGCGATGATGATACAGAATTATTGTGCGGCAGCACTGAATGGAATGTTTATGCCTATAACCAGATGGCGAATTCGACAGCCGGATTTCCGATCAGACTCGGCAGTCGGATAAATTCTTCACCGGCAGTTTACGATATCGACTCTGATGGAACTCTCGAGTTGATGATAAGCTGTTATGACCTTTTATTCCATGTTTTTGACCTTCCTTCTTCCTCTTTTGACTGGCCCCGCTTTCATTATGATCCCTATAATTCCGGTACCTATAAGTCAGGCTACTATACCGGTCATTATGAACTTACAGAAAGACAGAAAAGCGACTTTGATTTTGAGTTGTATCCTACCCCATTTTCGCGATCATTGAATATCTATTTAAATTCTGATTTTCGGGGTAAACATGCTGAACTTAAAATCTACGACGTCGCCGGCAGAGTCGTTAAAAGAATTTATATCTCTGATAAAACATGTACCCGGATAGTCTGGTACGGCGATGATGCCCTGGGCCGACCGGCCGCCAGTGGTGTATATTTCGTTAAATTCACAGATGGTGAGAAAACCAGCATTAAAAAGGTTGTAAAGCTTTATTAATATCATACGAAAACAAGGCGGGTTCTCGGTTTTCCGGGGTTTACGGAATCGTTGACTTTTTGTCAAAAAAATGTACAATTAGGCATATAAAGATAAGGAGGTTTGATGGCTAAAATTAGAGTTGCAATAATCGGTGTAGGAAATTGTTCATCAAGTTTGGTCCAGGGTGTTACTTATTATAAGAATGCCAGTGAAGAGGAGATTATCCCGGGTATTATGCATGCCCGACTCGGCGGTTATCATATCGGTGATATCGAATTCACGCTCGGTATTGATATCGATAAGAACAAGGTGGGGAAGGATTTAGCCGAGGCGATATTCACCAAACCGAATAATACCTATAAATTCTGTGATGTGCCGAAGCTGAATGTTCCTGTTGTCAGGGGAATGACCCATGATGGATTGGGATATTATCTGTCCCAGATTATTGAAAAGGCGCCCGGTCCTACAGCGGATATCGTGGGACTTTTGAAACAGACGAAGACG
>DRIG01000099.1 GCA_011052815.1 candidate division WOR-3 bacterium
AATATCGGCAGTGAGATCATCACGGAAAATTTGAAGAACGGCTCTTTTGATTATGAACAGGTGAAAAAGGATGTTTATCAGATTCTCCAGCACCGCGTGAAGCCGGAATTTCTCAACCGTGTCGACGAAATAATCGTATTCAAACCTCTTGAATTTGAAGAGATCAAGGCGATCGTCGAGCTTGAACTCAACAAGGTCGTAAAAAAGGTCAAGGAGTTCGGTTATGAGATCGACTTCACGGAAAATTTAAAAGACTATCTCGGCCATGAGGGGTTTGATCCGATGTACGGTGCACGACCCCTGCGTCGGGCAATTCAGAGGTTGATTGAAAATCCGCTTTCACGGAATATCATCGCCGGAAAGTTTCAAAAAGGTCAGAAGATCACCGCGGACATTTCCGAAGGTAAAGTCGTCTTTAAATAACCCACCCGCACATCTTAAGCGCTTGATTTTCCCGTAAATTTATAATATAATCGGGCATGCCCGAACTGCCTGAACTTGAGGTTTTACAGAGGCGTCTTCTTTGTCGGATAAAGGGCAAAGAAGTCGAACAGATGTGTATATTAAAACCCTATGTGTTGAAAAATTACTTTACGCGGAAACTTGCCGGTGAAAAGATCGAGAACATCAAAAGAAGGGGTAAGTATCTTGTAATCGAGTTGACCGAACATAAAATCATCCTGCATCTGATGCTGAGGGGTTCTATTCGTTTTCTGGAGGTTCCTGAAAAAATCAGGGGTTCGGCGGCATTGGTTTTAAAATTCACCGATGGTTCGTTGCTGGAAGTGAGCGAAAGAGGTCATAAAAAGCGGGTCTCGGTTCATATCCTTGCCGGGAATGAATCGACGGCACGACTGCAGTCTCTCGGTGCAGAACCTCTGGCTTCGGACTTTACAGAAGGGCTGTTCAAAGAACTGCTTCTTAAATCGAGACAACACCTTAAGACGTTCCTTCGCAACCAGTCATTGATTGCAGGTATTGGAAACGCCTATGCCGATGAGATATTGTGGCATGCCCGATTGTCTCCGTTCAAGAATACAGTACACCTTGATGACAGGGAGGCGAAAAGGTTGTATTGTGCGGTTCGTGAAGTTTTGAAACGGGCAATCAGGGAGATAGAGAAGAGAGGGGGGTCGGAGAAGAGGGATTTTTTGAAGATACACGGTCGCAAGGGGTTTGCCTGTCCGCGCTGCGGTGAAGATATTCAGACCATCAGTTATTCTGACAGTGAAACATACTACTGTGCGAAGTGTCAGACCGGGGGCAGAAAATTAAAGGACAGACGACTCTCAAAGTTCTATCGGTGAATTTGAAAGGAGGTAACGATGAATTACGAACAGGAAAAAAAGATGCACATTTCATTTTGCGGGTCATATTGTCATATGTGTGACTGGCATACAGGTAAAATAAAGAAGACTGCAAAAGCCGCCCTTGATATGATAAACGAATTCAATGGTTTCGGCAGGTTATTGAAGGACAAAGTCGATGTCGAAAACTTGAAGAAGGGATTGGAGATTCTCGCTGATTCAAGTATATGCTCGGGATGCAAGGCGGAGACCGGAGCTGATGCACGGTGCGCCATAAGAAAGTGCTGTTCAGCAAAAGGATATGATTTATGCAATGAATGTCCGGAATTTCCCTGTGATACATTGAAGAACAATCCCGGGGTGATCAAGTGGCACTGCCTTGAGAATCTTGAGGAGATAAAGAAGAACGGACTTGAGGATTGGATTGCAAAGCAGTGGACAGAGTACATAGCAGGTATGACATAGACCGATGATTCAACTCGACGGCGGCTATTTAGAAGGCGGCGGACAGATTCTCAGAACAGGGATCGCCCTGTCGGCGGTGACCCGTCAGGCGGTGCGTGTTTTTAATATAAGGAAAGGACGGGAAAAACCCGGTTTACGACCCCAGCACCTGCAGGGGATTATTGCAGCCGCTGAGATATGCGGAGCGGATGTGAGTGGTCTGCACCCGGGTGCCCTCGAGGTCGATTTTTCTCCCAGAAAGATAAAGGGGGGAAGGTATTCCATCGATACAAAGACCGCAGGTTCTGTCTCTTTGATCCTTCAAACATTGATACCGATGGTCTTTTTTGCAGACTCCCCTTTTGAGTTGATAATCCGTGGTGGAACCGCTGTTCCTTTCAGTCCCACGATAGAGTATTTAAAAAAAGTCGGCGGCTATTTTTTGGGACTCACCGGTATTTCTCTGAACATTGAAATAAAACGTCACGGATTCTATCCTGGAGGCGGTGGTGAAATTTTCGTAAAGGTTGAAATCGGCGGCGTGAGGAATATAGAAAAGGTTGAACGCGGCGCATTTGAGAAGATCGGGCTTATCGCCGTGGCTTCCAATCACCTGAAAGAAGCACGGGTTGCAGAGAGGATGATCTCCGGTTTTACCCGGATTTTGTCTGATGTTGATGCTGATTTCAGGTATGTGGACACACGGACCCCGGGTTGTTTCATCGTCGCTTATGCCTGTTTCGCCGATTCGATACTGGGCGCCGATGAATTGGGCCGGCCCGGTAAGAGGGCGGAGCTGGTCGGTGAGGGTGCGGCGCGGTCATTGAAAAAAGAGATTGATTCGGGTGCAGCCGTGGATTCCTGGATGGTGGATCAGATAATTCCTTATATGGCGTTGAGCACGTACCTCACGGACAGGGAGTCGAAGGTAAAGATTCCTTTGATGACGAAGCATGCGGAAACCAATATCTGGGTTGTCGAAAAATTCTTACCTGTCGAGTTCACGCTGCAGGAAAATATTGTCATCTGCCGCAAAAAAATATCTGACGATGGGTAAAGTACTCATTTATCTTTAGCTTTCTTTTTCGAGCCCCATTCTTTTTGTTTAAAACCCAGCTTTTCCTCAACTGACCGATTTCTCTTCTTCATAATAATTGCTCTCTTTAATACTTGTAGCTTAACAAGCATTCAAATATACCTCTACAAATCCACCGTGTCCAGTCCCTAAGGGTCTCAGTATAATTTCTTAAACCACCCAATGTTTAAATACAATTATACAATTGCATATATGCACAATTGTGCATATATCAATATTGTATTTATGAAGAAAAAGAATTTTTCTATTGATTTAAATAAAATAATGTATATAATCTGTGGTAAACAAGGGGGTTAGTAGTATGAGAAAGATAGAACGAAAAAAACCAATGAAGGAAATAATGTATCGCGAATCACGTATTGCTCAGGTATTGGGTGAACCATCTAAGTATTTGATTGTTAATCTTATTTTTCAAGAGGGACCATTGAGTGTTTCCGAAATAGCAAAAAAAGTCAATAGAACGCAACCTACTGTTTCTCACCATCTGGCAAAACTGAGAAGTTTAGAGATTGTCCGCTACGAGGCTAAAAATGATGGTTTTTATTACTGGATAAAATACCCGAAAGAATTAAAGATGATCCTGACAGCGTTGAATGTTTTTGTTCAACGTAGCCGTAAACGGTTGGAACACGATACTTAAAATATCAAACATATTTTATATATAGATAATTGTGCATATGTACAATTACGCAATTGCATATATTTAACTTGGTGTTTTAAGAGGGATTTTTTTTGGTGAGAGGAGAAACGTAGGTGTTTTACTTTAATATTTTAAACTGATATATTTTAAACTGATATATTTTAATTAAGGATGCTGATAAGGTAATATATTGTGTGATGAATGAATTGTGTAGAATAATATTGTGTATTACTTAAAATGCGTAATTGAATAGATTGTGTGTTAGATGAAAGGATGGAGATTGCTGTTGACACTTAATAAAATTTTCTTGATTTGAAAGTATATATTTGTATAATAGGGGCATTGGTGACAAAGACGAAGAATTATTATTTGACCATTGCTTCACGATTCGGTGACCTGGCGGTTGTATGGCAGGAGAATGGTCGGTCTGTGAAGATCGTTGAGATTCTTTTGCCGCATGCAGACGAACCGATAACCAGACGTCTCAGACGACTCTATGGAAATATTCTGCGCAGCAGCGCAGAACCTGTTTTGAAATTGAAGAAGAAACTCCTTACGTATCTGGCGGGCAAACAGACTTTTTTCGGCCTGAGTGATTTTGACCTGGATAAATTATATACATTCCAGAGACGGGTTCTTGACGGATGCCGGAAAATCCCTTACGGGAGGGTGATTAGTTATGGAGATTTGGCGGAAAAAATCGGCACACCGCGTGCCGCGCGCGCCGTGGGTACGGCCCTGGCAAAGAATCCTTTCCCGATCGTAATCCCCTGCCATCGTGTAATAAAAGGTAATGGTCTACCCGGGAAGTTCGGCGGCGGCGAAGAGCTCAAAAAAGACCTTTTGAAACTTGAAGGGGTGAGGTTTTACGAAAACAGTAGGGTGATGAGAGAGTTTATTCTTTGAGTGTAAACTCCCAGGCGCAATAAAAATCATCAGGATGAGGGTCGGGCGGACAGCACAGGCATTTTGTTTCAATGCGCGGATCGATTGTTTTTGCAAAATAGGAATATTCGATTATTCCGACGGGTTTACAGGGGAAATCCGGGAGCCCTTTTCTTTTGCGGGCGGCCTGGACACGGCAGTTGTTCATTCGGAAGACACATCTGTTTTCCGTTACTTCAGTGACTTCCTGGATGTTTATGAATGCATAGAGTCTGAACTTGAGAGCCTGAATCAACGCCTGGATGCCCCCGCCTTCTGCTATATTCAATCTCTTCATTATGCGCCGGGCTTCAATCCGGGTGAATTCCCGCCATGCCCTGCCGTCGAGTTCAATTGCGGTTTCCAGATTGAATTTGTTTTCAACCGCCTGGAACCAGAGGCCGTCATGGGCGAGCCAGTTCTTTGCGGCGTCGGTGAGTAACCCCAGAAGTTCTTCTTTATTCAGGTCCTTCGGTTCAATCATCTCTTCCTCCTGTTGTTTTATTATAGTGCTTCATAATATTTAAGACCTTGATGTATAACTAATTTTATTTTTTTATCCTGTTCGAGTTGTTCCAGACATTTTATCACTTCATTTTGATGCAGTCCGAGTGCACCGCAGATATCCTGCAGTGTTACAGGCCTTCGTTTTATCAGGCCGAGTATCGCATTTTCTTTGTCAGCCAGTTCTTCTGTCTTTTTGACCTTTTTGAACGCCACCACGATTTCGCAGGAACCGCCGAAGAACTTTTTTATTCTTTCCAGATCACTAAACGAAAGCGGTCGTGCATACTCTTCACTGGGCGGTCTGACCACGGTATTGAGGTCTATTCTGTCGGGCTTTATTCTCTCGATCGCGGTCTTCAATTTCTCGAGCTCTTCCTCGGTGTCATTCATCCCTTTTATGAGCATCAATTCCAGCCATATCTTCCCTTTGAATTTCTTTCGGAAGTCGCTCTGTCCTTTGATTATCTTTTCAACGGTCAGATCATTGTGGGGTCGGTTTATCTTTCTGAAGGTCTCTTCACTCGCGCTGCACAGGGTGGGCAGGATCAGATCGGCTTTGAGGAGCTGTTCAGCGATCTCAGGGATCCAGAGCAATGAGCCGTTGGTGAGTACGGCGACGGGTATTTCAGTGATCTGCTTGATTTCTTTTATTAAATAACCGATTTCTGAATGGAGGGTGGGTTCACCCGAACCTGAGAATGTGAGGTAGTCGATCTGTTTGCCGAGTTTCAAAGTATCCTTTACTTCTTTTATTATATCATCAGGCGGTGAATATCGTTTTTGCTCGATGGTTTTATTTGTCGTCTTACCGAGCTGACAATAGATACAGTCGAAACTGCAGTTTTTATAAGGGATGATGTCAATACCCAGGGAAAAACCGAGTCGGCGTGAAGGCACAGGACCGTATGTGTATCTATTCATTTTTTTTTATTTGTGATCAAAACAACACTGCCTGTTTTGATGTTGATATCCCGGGCGATGACCGGGCACTTTATCTTCAAGAGGAAGAAGATGGTTCGTTTCTGGTCGGAGAGGGTTTCGTAATTTCCTTGTCCCTTGCTTATTACCATATCGGCTTCGGTGAATATCCGTTTGAATTCTTCGGTGCAGAGTCCCAAGATGGTGCCGGGCGCATCGCATCCCGATGAAATTACTTCGGCTACTTTATCGATGCCCGCTTCCAGGGCGTCTTCCATTGTCGCGTCATTGATTATCGGTTTGCTGCGCACCGCGTATTTAACCGGTTTGTTCAGTTGTTCAATCAGTAATCTGTCCAGCACCGTCTCGCCGGCGTTGTCGCCGATGTAAAGAATCCATTTTGCATCTGAGAGTGATTTCTTGAATAAATCATATTCACACAGATCAAAATCTTTTTCATAGAGGGTGCTCAGTTCTTCTTTGATGTTGAAGTTCGGGTTGGCTCCGAAGTCGATCGCATTGCTGAGAGCGGCGAACTTCAAAGCTGTATACAAGGGGTCGGCTGATTCGGTGATTTTTTTTCGGAGTTCGTCGTATGAAGCGAGAAGATAGCCGGTGCATTTTTTCTTGGCTTCTTTAAAAGGGTCTTCGATGTTCGACGCCTGATAGATCGCCTTGTACACCATCATACCGATTTCAGGCGGTGTCGTGTCCATTGAGATTTTCGGGATGAGTGCGGCGATACGGTCAAAGATGTCTTTTATCTTCTGCTCATCAAGACGCGCCGTCTGTGCCGCGGTGAGCGCCTGTTTAAAAAAACATGGAATACATTCTAAATATGTCTTCGTTTTATCTGATTCCTTTCGTTTAGAATAATGATTTTTGGTTTTATCGCGTGTGCTTCCTGCGCATTGACGAGTGTATATGCAAGGATGCAGAGTTTGTCGCCCACTTTACCTTTATGGGAAGCCGGACCGTAGAGCACCATCTTGCCTGACCCGGCTTTTTCCGCAATCACGTAAGTTTCCAGTCGCTCGCCGTTGTTGTAATTGAGCACCTGAACCTTTTCACCGGCTACAATATTTGCAGCTTCCATAATTTTACTGTCAATGCCCATGCTGCCTTTGTAGTATAAACGGGTTTTTGTAATCGTCGCCTCTGTGATCTTTGATTTCAAAACTTCAATAAAGGTGGGTGTGGTCGTCTGGACTGCATCAGAGATCATTTCTCGATGGCTTTTAAAAGGAATGTGTGGTAATTTTTTAAGTGGTATGAAACGTGCCTCGGTTGTGTCTGAACCAGGTTTTGGTTTTTCAGTAAGGGCTTTGACTTCATAACCGATTAGAACGATATTGCCGTAAACTTTTGTCTTTTCTGTGTAGACGCCGAGCAGTCTCTTAATATTACCTTTGATGTTTGTTTCTTCTTCCAGTTCCCGGATCACTGCTCGTTCCGGTGTTTCATTCTGTTCCATAAAGCCGGTCGGCAGTGCCCATTTTCCTTTTCCCGGTGCGACCCCCCTTTTTATGAGAAGCACTTCATCTTTTTCATTGCGTACGAACGCCGCGACACTGGGCAAGGGATTATGATAATGCGTCCAGCCGCAGGCTTCACAGGTCAAGCGCGGCGCATCTTCTTTTTTTCGAATTGTCAAACGACTTCCGCAAATCGGACAGAATTTATATTTTTTCATCAAATTCTTCCTTTTTTTTGTTCAATGCTTTAATCAAACTCTTCAGGTCGACATTATTCTGCCGGGCGAGTTCTTCGACAGTACCCCAGAACGGTTCTCCGCAGACAAGGCAGGGCAGACCGAAATCAATAAAGACCTTTGTCATGCCGGGATATTTGGCAACTATCTCCTCGACAGAAGTTTGTTCGGTTATCTTCATATCTAATTATATTCATTAGCTGAAAAAAATCAATATGGAAAGGGGAAAGGGCATAGGGCGAAACGGAGAAAGGGTGAAGCGGTGAAACGGGAAATGGGGGAAAGGGAGAAACGGGGCATAGGGCATAGGGGAAAGGGAGCTTGACATGAGGGAATTTCTGCTTATAGTTTATGACGCGCTGAGATTATGAATACGATTGAATTCAAACCCATCGGTGTGATCCATACACCGTTTAAAGAGCCGAAAGGAACTCCGATCCAGCCGAAAGCCGGTAAGGGAATCAGGGGAGTCGTTGAACTCCAGCCGGAATACGTGGATGGTCTTGCTGATTTACAGAATTTTTCCCACCTCATTCTGATTTATCATCTGCATCTGAGCCGGGGGTTTAAGCTGAAAGTGGTGCCTTATCTGGATGATGAAGAGCGGGGTCTTTTCGCAACCCGGGCACCAAGACGACCCAATGCAATCGGACTTTCAGTGGTAAGATTGGATAAGATCGAAAAGAATAAACTCTATGTTCGTGACATCGACATCATTGACGGCACACCGTTGCTGGATATTAAACCCTATGTTCCGGTCTTTGATGAACCGGAAAAGGTAAAATTGGGCTGGCTTAAACAGAGAGTTCATAAACTTCCCGGAAAAAAGGATGACGGACGGTTCATCGATTAAGTGCAAGATAGTGCTTGACAACCTCTGTTTTTTTGTTATAATGTGTTATTATTTTTAAAAAAGTAACACGAAAAGGGAGTCAACTATGAAGAATTGGTGCAGGAATAGGTGGCGAATTTGGAAGAATATCGTTGAAGGTAATTTTTCGGGTGAGCAATACATCGAGGCTGCGCAGGAGTTTATTGGTGGTGGCGATGACGGCTTTTTTATGTTTCATTCCTTGTTTCTTTTTCCGCTGGTAGTAGGTGCGGAACATATTGGTGTACCAGATTGTGCCTATTGTCATGTGCCAGAGGATGCGGCGCAGATGGCGGTTGCCTCGTTTGGAGATTCGCTATTGACCTTTGAATTTCCCGGATTGTTGAATGATGGGGTCAATTCTCGGGCGATTCTTGCCGAGGGAATTTCGAGAAGGAGTGTAATGTGATAGGTTTTGTTGAGCAGGAAGTGGAGGATATTGATGTGGTAGCTACCGATGGATTCAATGCCGATGGCGAGGTTTTGTGGATTGCCGAGGGTTTGCAGGAATTCTGTGAGTTTGTTAAATTCTTCTTTAGTTTGGAGGAATCTTTTTTGGCTAATAATTTTTTCTTCGGTGTTAAGGACACAGAGGTCCAGGGTATTAAGGGATGCATCTATGCCGATAAAATATTCAGGCATGGTATGACCTCCTTTTTTGCCTTGGTTGGATTAAAAAGTGGAAACAGCATGCTTTCTCTTCTATCCTCCAAAGTGATTCGGGTTCGATGTCCTAACCAACTTATTGGGAATGGAGAAAGCAGGGGACTGACTTCTTTTCGGGCTCTCTGCCCAGGTGGTATGTCGTCCCCCTGTTTCCAAGCTTTCGGTTCCATTAGTTCTTTAATCATATCTAAATTATACTCAAATTCAACATAGGAGGTAAGATGTTAATCCTTGGTCTGTTAATACCACTCATCATAGGGACGGAGGACGACACCCTCAAGGTCTACTGGCTCGATGAGATCGTCGTAACCGCCACCAGGACTCCAAGGGCAGTTAAAGACCTCTCAGCTACTGTCTCGGTAGTCACTGAGGATGAAATCGATGTCCAGAATGCCAATTCGGCACCGGATCTTCTCGTGAATCTGCCCGGGGTTTTCGTTGAAAAGACTGGTGCCTTCGGCCGATCGGATATCGACATCCGGGGGATCGGTGATCGGGGGCGGAAGGTGATGGTCTTAGTCGATGGCCGGCCGGTGAAGATGGGACTTTTCGGCTGCACAGTAACCCATACCCTCCCTTTGAATAATGTTGAAAGAATCGAAGTCGTCCGGGGACCGGCATCGGTCCTTTACGGCTCTGACGCCCTGGGCGGAGTGGTTAATATCTTAACCAAAAAGGTTGAAGATGGCCTCTCGTCCGATCTGCGTTTGGCCTACGGCAGTCATAATACACGCCAGGGCAGACTCCGTCACGGTGCGAAGATAGGTCGCTTCGAATACTACCTGACCGGAGATTATCAGGATAGTGATGGCCACCTCAAAAATTCGGCCTACGAGGGCAAGGACATCACCGGAAGATTGGGTTATCAGTTGACCGATTGGCTAAATGCCTCATTATCCGGTAAATACTTTGATGGCTATAAAGAGGAACCACTAAAGGCAACTGATCCTGATACACTTGTTTCTGATGTCTGGAATAAATATCGGCGGGGCGCGGTTGATCTCTCTTTAAACGGCAATTGGGAAAGGATAACCAGCATGACTAAGGCATATGTCAATTTCGGCCATCATGAGTTCTCTGATGGCTGGCACTCCAAGGATTCAACCTACGGTTTCGTAGCTAATCTCTCCGGTCGATTTCTGCCCGGCAATGAACTGACCGTCGGATTTGAATATCGTCGTCAGCTCGGTGAAAAATTGGCGACCGAAGAGCAACCTACTGCCGGTTCCTGGAGCAAGTATGAGTATGGTGTATTCCTCCATGATGAGCAGCTCTTATTCAGAAGATTCAACCTCACCTTTGGTGGAAGGGTCAATCAAGATGAGATATCCGGTCGGACATTCATTCCCCAGGTCGGTCTTGTCTATCCGGTCATCGATGGAACGATCATCAGGGGATCAATAAACCGAGGCTTTAGATCGCCTCAGCTCAATGAGCTCTATATGTTCCCCCCCTCCAATCCTGACCTGAAAGCGGAATTCGTCACCAATTATGAGGCTGGGTTAGATCAACGAATCATCAGCGGCGTTTACCTCGATCTGGTCGGCTATCTGATGAAGGGTGAGAATATGATCGAGATTGTCCCCAATCCCAATCCTCCCCCAAGATACCGGTTCGAGAATACCGGCGAATTTGAGTTCCGCGGTGTTGAGTTTGGTTTAAAAGCCAAGATTGGTAATTATCTCCACGGTCAAATCAGCTATTCCCATCTCGATCTAGGAGAGAAGACAACCGGTCGGCCTGGTGATAAGATCGATCTATTCTTAAGGGCTGACTTCCAGAATTTTGACCTTGGGCTGACCGGGCAGTATGTTACAAACTACTATGCCGCCGACAGTTCTCAAGACAGGATTGATGACTATGTCTTGATAAACACCAGATTCTCTTACTCATTCTCCTTCGGACTCAGACCATTTATTGCAGTTGATAATCTCCTTGACCAGGATTATGTCGTCTATGCCAATCTGCCCGGTGGATCGGCTGGCCGCTACATGATGCCGATGCGGAC
>DRIG01000100.1 GCA_011052815.1 candidate division WOR-3 bacterium
TAATGAAGATAAAGTTCTTAAGAGAGGGTGGTGTTGACACATACTATTTTACAAAAGATGTTATCAGGGAGGTGGTCTATCAGCGGATGAATCAGGTGAAGTTGAGGCACTATCACCAGCGGGTAGGTGAGCAGTTATTGGTGGCTCATAAAGAGAGTATTGAGGAGCTGGCACACCATTTTTATTTAGCAGGAGATTGGGAGAGGGGGTTAAAGTACAGCATGGAGGCTGCAGAGCGGGCTAAGGGTTCCTATGCAAATCAGGATGCGATAAGGTTTTACAGTTGGGCATTGGAGTGTTTAGCACATGGTGAGATTAAAGGCAAAGAGACAAAAGAGGTTAATTGTATAAGAAAGCGGGCAGAGGTTTTGAAACTTTTGGGAGAGAATGAGAGGGCAGTTGAAGATTTAAAGGTAGCGGTTGAGAAGGCAGAAAGGGCAGATAACAAAGAGGCGATGTCCGATTGTTTCAATCTACTTTCCAGTGTTTACGGGTCTTTATCCCGGTATAAGGATGCTGAGACTGTGGCAAGGAAGGCGGTTAGAATTGCGCAGAGTGTTGGGAACAGAAGGTATGAAGCCACAGGTCTCAACAACATCGGTAGTGTTTATTACTATCTAGGTGAATATGATAAGGCATTGGATTTTTACAGACAGTCATTAGAGATAAGAAAGGAGATTGGAGACCGCCGGGGCGAAGCCTTTAGTCTCAACAACATCGGCATTGTTTATAGTAATCTGGGTGAATATGAGAAGGCATTGGAGTTTCTCAAGCAGTCATTAGAGATAGACAAGGAGATTGGCAACCGTCAGGGCGAAGCCGCAAGTCTCAACAACATCGGCATTGTTTATAGTAATCTGGGTGAATATGAGAAGGCATTGGATTTTTACAGACAGTCATTAAAGATAGACAAGGAGATTGGAGACCGCCGGGGCGAAGCCTTGATTCTCAACAACATCGGTAATGTTTATTACTATCTAGGCAAATATGATAAGGCATTGGATTTTTACAGACAGTCATTAAAGATAAGAAAGGAGATTGGGAATCGTCAGGGCGAAGCCGCAAGTCTCGACAACATCGGCATTGTTTATAGTGATCTGGGTGAATATGATAAGGCATTGGATTTTTACAGACAGTCATTAAAGATAGACAAGGAGATTGGAGACCGCCGGGGCGAAGCCTTGATTCTCAACAACATCGGTAATGTTTATTACTATCTAGGCAAATATGATAAGGCATTGGATTTTTACAGACAGTCATTAAAGATAAGAAAGGAGATTGGGAACCGCCGGGGCGAAGCCTTTAGTCTCAACAACATCGGCATTGTTTATAGTGCTCTGGGTGAATATGATAAGGCATTGGATTTTTACAGACAGTCATTAAAGATTAGTAAGGAAACTGGTGGCCGTGAAGGTAAGGTAGAAAGCCTTATGGGAATGGGTGATGTATGCATTGAAAAGGGAGAACTCTCTCTGGCTGAGGAGTATTATAACAAGGCGCATCCAATCATCAAAGAGATGAATTCAAGGCCTCTACTATCCATTGTGCTTTGTCGTCGTGCAGAAATCTATTTGGGGAAGGATAGCCTTGATGAGGCAGAAAAGACTTTAGAACAGATTTTATCCCTTGCTGATGAACTGGGTTCAAAGGAGATTAGGGCCGATTTATCTTCTCTTTATGGTCGGCTCTGGACAAAAAAGAGAAACTGGGATAAGGCACGATCATCATTTAAAAAGGCAATAAGAATTTTTAAGGGATTGAAGAGAAAGTTTGACCTTGCTAAAGTTTACTATTATTACGGATTCCTTCTTAAAGAATCTGGGGATGACGCCAATGCTCAGAAATATTTTAGTGAGGCGAAGAAAATATTTGAAGAAATAGGTGCCAGAGGTTGGCTGAAGAAAATGGCAAAGTGCTAACTCGCATTATTCATACTAAATTTGGTTAGATTTGTTCAAATACAATACCAGCTTTACTTTGCACCATTTTTAGACCATCGTAAAATTTAACACTCTGTTTTAAAAAAGCATTAAAAAAAACCTCCTGATGTGTATACTACATTTATGAATATAAATAACACCAGGAGGTTTTAATGACTGATAATTATACTCAAATTTCACTCTCATTTCAAGAGGGTAAAATCGTTACCATCAATTTTAATGGGGGCAATATTAGTTCTGATGCTGGTCTCTTACTAATCCGTGAATACGACAAAAAAATAAATTTCACGCCAAAAGTTGCCCAGCTACTTATTGATAAACGGACTTCCTATTTGGTTGATTATAAACTTATTGATCTTATTCGGCAAAGACTTTACGGAATTATTGCTGGTTATGAAAATGCTAATGATGCGCGATATTTGCGGCTCGACCATTATACTACTCGGGCAAAGCGGCACGGGCGTGGTGGGATTGATTATCTTATTGGTTTGCCATGGAACCGATGTGCTTAAGGGACCGAATTGGCTCGGGCAACGATTGAGACGATTCGGCTTTAGTGAAGGAGAGCGTGCGTCGGCTCTGGTTTCATCTATCATCAGGTTGGCCATTTCGATCAATATTTATTCAAGTCTGTAATAATGTTTGTTTTGATACCAGTTAAGTGGTAATTTTCTTCTGCTTTCACATCGGTTTTTTCTCACCGATTTCTGGGTTGGGAGAGGTCTATTCAAATTTTGCAAAATACGATATTTTTAATCTAAAATCAGACAACAAATTTCAAAGTAAAGAACACACTTCTGATAAACTATTAAAAAATTCTACTTTGGAGGAAAAAATCTAAATTTTAAAATCAGTATGAATAATGCGGGTTAGACCAGTGATAATCTTCCGCCCCCATCTTTAACGATGGGAGCGGGGCTGAACAAATTTTATAAATTTTAAATAGAAATAACTTTCCTGATTTAGTAAAAACTGCACAAAATTTACAAGGTAGACCTTCACAGCCTAATGATATTCGGATTTTTTTAATTGTCAACTTACTGTAGTGGATGCAAAAAATCAGTCAGTCTCTAAAAAATCTCAGCGGCGTGATATGAAGAACGTACCAGGGGTCCGCTTATCACATATTTTACACCAAGCTCTTCGCCGATCTTCTTGAACTCATCGAACTCCTCAGGTGTATAATATTTCTGGACATAATGGTGCTTTTTCGTCGGCTGAAGATACTGACCGATGGTAATGATGTCGACCCCGCTCTCTTTCAGTTCCTTCAGGGTCTCGATGACCTCTGACCGCTTCTCACCCAGTCCCAGCATGAAACCGCTCTTGGTGAGTATCGAGTCATTGAGTTTTTTTATCGTCCGCAGGACAGTAAGTGACCCTTCATAACTGCAGCGGCGGTCCCTAATATACGGCGTAAGGCGCCTCACGGTCTCGATGTTATGACCGATCACAAAAGGAGCCGATTCCGTCACGTTCTTCAAATACTCCTCTCGGCCGGAAAAATCAGGAATGAGCGCCTCGACTTTGATCTGAGGATTCTTTTCTTTAATACACTTGATGGTCCGGGCATAATGATTACTGCCGAAGTCTTCCAGATCGTCACGGTCTACCGAAGTGACGACGACATATTTCAAACCCAGCTTTTTCACCACCTCTGCGACATGTTCCGGCTCTTCAGAATCAACAACACCTCCGGGATCACCTGAAGCGACGGCGCAAAATCGACAGGCACGGGTGCAGATCTTACCGAGGATCATAATCGTAGCGCTCTTCTTAGCCCAGCACTCGTTTATATTAGGGCAGCGCGCCTCCTGACATACGGTCGAAAGATTGTACTTCTTCAATAATTTGAAGACTTCCGCGAACTCGTCGCCTGCCGGCAGTTTTATCTTGAGCCAGGAAGGTTTTTTCAGATAATCTCTTCTAAACATTTCATCACCGCCTCTTTTTTGAACACCCGGCAGAATTTTTCTATCACGCTCCTTTTGACTTCATCCAGGGGAACGGTTCTTTTCAAAATCCGCTGCATCGAAGTCATGGTTATGTTCTTTAGACCACAGGGGACGATAAGATCGAAATAGGTCAGATCGGTATTCACATTCAGGGCGAAACCATGGAAACTCACCCATCGTTTCACTGCGATTCCGATCGAACAGATCTTGCCCGTGGCTGTCCAGACGCCCACCATCTTCTCTCTTTTTTCCGCCTTTATACCGAAATCATCCAGGATGAGAATTATCGCCTCTTCCATCTTTTCAATAAAGGGCTTTATACCGGCAAGGCCTTCTTTAATATTGAAGATCGGATAACCGACGAGTTGACCCGGTCCGTGATAAGTCACATCACCGCCGCGTTCGATCCGATAATACGCAACCCCCTTTTCCTTCAGTAAACCCGGCGGGAACAGAAGATTTTTCTCCTTACCGCTCTTTCCCATGGTGACGACCGGATTATGCTCGACAAGAATGAGTGTATCATCGATTTCCCGGTTCACCCTTTTCTGATGAACAATCTTCTGTACATCCCAGACTTCTCTGTAGTCCCGCTTTCTTAAATCTACGACATTCATCCGTTTGGAAACGAAGGAAAAACTATCTGTTTTTTGTGGCACTTATCGGAATAGGCTTGGTCGGAGGCCTATATGTCGGTTGTATCACTTCTTCAATCGGGATATTCAACTCCCTGGAAATAATCCTTGCGATATGTCTGCGACAACCCTTGCCCTGACAAAGCCCCATTGTAACCCGCATAATTCTTTTAAGGTCATCCATTGTGCGGTAACCTTCACGTATTTTCTGGATGATCTCTTCTTCGGTTATATCTTCGCACCGACATATAATCTTCATACCCTATTCTATCTGAAAATCGGCCAAAGTCAAGCGGGAAATATCCTGTAAAGTCTATTGACTATCCCGACTTTTTGAGTAATATATCCCTATGAATTCAATTCCTTCTGAAGAACGCAGAAAAAAAAGACCCTATGTGGTGATCGAATGCCCTGAAAAGATCCCCTGTGACCCCTGTGTCGGCGCCTGTCCCCAAAAGGCGATCTCGATGCCGGGCTCGATGATTGAATTGCCTCAAGTCGATTATGACAAATGTACAGGATGCCTGCTCTGTATTCCCAAATGTCCGGGGCTCGCGATCTTCGTCATTGATGAAACACCTGAAGACCACTCAGTCGTCTTTATCCCTTATGAATTTCTTCCCCGACCACAAAAAGGTGAGATTGCAATCGGTGTGGACCGTGAAGGAAAGGAACGCTGTGATGTCGAAATCATCAAGGTTCTGGACTCACCGAAATTTGATCACTGTGCAATCATCGGTTTTTCCGTACCCAAAGATTTAGCCGGTGAAATAAGAGCGCTCAGACTCAAAAGATAGAATATTCACAGAAAAAAAATTACGGAAGCGGATATCAAACCGGTAATTCAATGATGATCAGGACAAAAAACTTTACCGGTCTGTGAATTATACTGATAAGGTGCACCAGTTACAGGGCAATAAAATTCTTCTGAAGAAAATTCTTTAAGTTCACTCAGGCCCGAAGGAAATCTTCCGTTCTCCATCAGATAAGATTGTATTGCAATTTCAAGCCGCCTCTTCTGGGCGAGGCACTGAACCTTTGACGCCCTGTCGATCGGCGAACCGCCGACCCCGGCGTCCTCACCCTTTCCCGGCTTATACACCATTAAGATCGTGAAGATCAGGATCGCCGCAATGAGCAAAGAAATCGCAATCGAAATATACGCCATACCTTTTGAATTGTAAACCTGCATAATTATATTCTACTCAACCTATCCCATCTGTCAAGCTTTTTAAGAATTCGATCAAACCGTCCCTTCCTTGACATCCCAGAGGTTTTGTCTATACTTATTGAATAAGGAGGAAAAATGGATTTTAATGGAAACAAAACGACTATTGTAAAAATCGGGACCACGATAAAAATCCTCCCGATATTTTTTGTTATACTGTTTTTATCTCTCTTTTCAACGACCGAAGCAGCCACTTATACGGTCGGCACGGTTTCAGAATTTCAGAATGCACTCAATAATGCTGCTGGCAACAACGAGAATGACACCATCATAGTCCTTGACGGGACCTATAATGTTTCCTCGACCATCACCTATTCCTCTACAGAAAATTTTTCCCTCTGCATCAACGGGCAGGGAACACCGCTATTTGAAGGCGGCGACTCAATCCAGCTCTTCAATTTTCTGACTACAGCGGGCAACGCCGACCTCTATTTAAACGGCTGCACCATTGAACACGGCAGAAGCGATTACGGAGGTGGAGCACATCTGGAAACAGTCGATGCAAATATCAGTGTTCAGGATTGCAATATAAACGACAACGAAGGAAATATCATTTGCGGCGGATTGAATCTCTATTCGGTCACGGGCAGTATTACGGTCGAAAATTGCACATTCCGCCGGAACTCTTCACCCAATACCTCTGGTTACCCTTTCGGCACGGCCGGCGGACTTTTCATCCAAACCGAGCAGGGTAATAATGAACTTCGGGTCACCGGCTGTATCTTTGAAGACAACTTCGCCCAGCGCGACGCCGCTGGTGCAATGCTCTATCCCTTAGGTACGAACAGCCAGATTACGGTCGATAGTTGTATTTTCCAGAACAACACATCGAACGAATTCTGCGGCGGCTGCTGGATGCGGGCACCCGCCGGTGACGTAACCATCCACTACACCAACAACTTAAGCAGCGGAAATGTCGCCGCTGTCGCCGGCGGCGGTGCAAGTCTCTATATCGAAATCGCATCCGGTACGGTCGAGATATCCGACAATATCCACACCAATAATACGTCTGCCTGGGAAGGCGGTGCGCTGTGGATCAGCCACGGCGGCGGCATCATTGATATCTATAATGAAACATACACGAATAATCTTTCCGGCGGCAACGGCGGTGCGGGCAACATATACCTCGAATCAGGAATTCTGAATCTCCACCATAATATCTTCAATGAAAATGAATCGTCGGCTTCTGGAGGAGGAGTCTGCATATCGACGGCGAGTGGAACTTTAAATATATTCAACAACACCTTCTATTCGAATACAGGAACCGACGGCGGTGATCTCTACCTTTATTTCGACACCCCCTCATCCAGTGCCGATTTCTACAACAACATCCTGTACCAGAGTTCACTGCCCGCTCTCTCTTTTTCAGGACAGCAGACAATGGTTGCGACATACTCGGATATCGACGGCGGCACAGGCCAGCCATGGTTCGGCACCGGATGTATTGAAGCCGACCCCCTCTTTGCGGATCCAGCAGGCGGTGATTTCCATCTAACCTGGGTTAATTTTCCGATTCCCGACAGCACAAAATCTCCCTGCATTGATACCGGAGATCCTGCCTCTCCGCCCGACCCCGACGGTACGACTGCGGATATGGGCGCCCTGTACTTCAACCAGAGTTCCGGAATTGAAGAAAGATCTCAGCATAATCAAGAAGAGGGTTTCAGGCTATATAAAGACCGCTCTCATTCCTCCAGCTCTTCAATTACAATAAGATACTCCCTGCCTAAATCATCCTGGATCACCATAGATGTCTATAATATAAACGGTCAACTGGTTAAGACCCTGGTCAACGGCTACCGCACTGCAGGTGATTACAAAGTCGTCTGGGACGCAAAAGAATTCAGCAACGGCACTTATTTCTGCCGATTGAAAAACAATGACTGCCGCCTGACCAGAAAATTGATTCTGGTGAAGTAGGCACGAAAAGAATACATCGTACTGACTCCTTGACATTTATTAAATTTTGATTAAAATAATAGTCTATGTTTAAAATTAAATACTATAGATTAAAGGATAATTTAAGGAGGCTCAATGGACCCAATTGCTGATATGTTAACGATCATCCGCAACGGCTGTCGGGCGCAAAAGATGGAGGTGACTGTTCCTTATTCACGCCTGAAGACCGAAATCTTGAGAGTTCTCCTTGAAGACGGTTTCATCAATAACTTTACTCTTGATGCAAAGAAACGGAAGATTACAATTATGTTGAAATACGCCAAGAACGGTGAGTCGGTTATTCGAGATCTCAAACGGGTGTCAAAATGTTCACGTCGGGTCTACGTGTCGAAAGATGAAATTCCCTATGTCCTGGACGGTCTGGGAACGGCGATTTTAACCACTTCGCAGGGGGTGTTGAGTGACCGCGAAGCACGCCGAAAAAAGGTCGGCGGCGAAGTAATCGCTTATGTCTATTAAGGAGAGATAAGGAGAACTTATGGCGAAGAAACGATTCAGACCGATAATCATTCCCGACAAAGTTCAGGTTACGCTATCGAATTCGCGGATAAAAGTCCAGGGACCCTTAGGAACTATGGAGATGCAGCTCAGCCCCAAGGTCATCGTTGACATCAAGGAGAAAAAAATCTTCGTTAAGAACCGCGAAAACAGCAAAGAATCATCCGCTCATCAGGGAACAATGAGGTCCCTTATTTCAAACCTGATAGCCGGGGTGCTCAAAGAGTTCGAAAAAACATTGATTATTCAGGGGACAGGATACCGGGCTCAATTATCCGGCTCAGGACTTCAGCTCTTTCTCGGCTATTCCAAACCAAAAACCATCACTCTGCCCAAAGGGATAAAATGTGAATTAAAGGTAGTCAAGAGTGCGGATAAAGGTGATCTGACCTATATCACGGTGAAGGGAATAGACAACCAGCTTGTTGGTGACGTCGCCGCTCGAATCAAGAAGACCAGAATACCTGATCCATACAAACATAAAGGGGTCAGATATGCCGATGAAGTTCTGAGGAAGAAGGTCGGAAAACGAGCCGTTGTCCAGGGATAAGGAGACTGATATGAGATTGACCGGACGAAAAAGACGTCATCAAAGAATAAGAAAAAAGATAAAAGGAACGCAGACACGGCCGAGATTGTGTGTTTTTCGGAGCAACCGCAATATTTCAGCCCAGATAATCGATGATACCCAACAGAAGGTGCTCTTTGGTGTCTCTTCAGCGGCTCTGAAAGAATTGAACAAGAAGAATAAAATAGAGGTCGCCATGGAAATCGGCAAACGAATCGGCAAACTTGCTCTTGAAAAAGGAATCAAACAGGTTGCTTTTGACCGGGGAGGATATCGATATCACGGTCGTGTTAAGGCTCTGGCACAAGGAGCACGAGAAGCAGGTCTAAAATTTTAGAGGAGGCTCAGTGTTGGAAAGCACGGAAAACTTTATTGAGAAAGTGGTTGAATTAAAAAGGGTGATAAAGGTTGTCAAAGGTGGAAAGAGGCTGAAGCTCTACGCCTGTGTCGTCGTCGGTGACGGAGCAGGAAATATTGGGGTGGGCCATGCCAAATCATCCGAAGTCGCGGCTGCGATAAAGAAGGCGACCGTTATAGCCAAAAAGAATATGGTGAAAGTGGATGTAACCGAAGGTACAATACTCCATCCTGTGAAAGGAAAGTTCTCTGCCAGTCATGTCTTGCTGAAACCCGCCTTAACCGGAACCGGAATAATCGCCTCAAGCCCTGTGCGCGCGGTCTGTGAAGCAGTAGGGATCAAGAACATTCTTACGAAATCTCTGGGGTCGAATAATCCCACCAATCTTGCATGTGCTACAATCAATGCGTTGAAGTCCATTCGACCGGTGGCCGTAGTGGCGGAGATGCGTAATAAACCGGTGGAATATTTCAGAAGGAAGAGGTATGAAAAAGATAAAAGTGATACTCAAGAAGAGTCCAATCAATAAAATCAAAAAACACAAACTAACCCTCAAGGCATTGGGATTGACGAAGATCGGTAAAACAAGAGTCTTTCCCGATAATGCGGCGGTCCGGGGAATGCTCGATAAAATTTCATATATGGTTGAGATCGAGGAATTCAAAGATGAAGCTGAGTGATTTAAAACCATGCGCCGGTGCAAGAAAGAAGAGAAAACGCGTCGGACGCGGACCGGGTTCTGGACACGGAAAGACCTCGACCAGAGGTCAAAAAGGTGATCGATCGAGATCCGGGTATCGCGTGAAATTCGGATATGAAGGCGGTCAGATGCCCCTTACGCGGCGTATTCCCAAAAGGGGTTTCGTTAATATATTCAAGGAAGACTACGAGACAATCAATATCAACGACCTTGCTGCGTTTGAACCCGACACAGTGGTAACTCCGGAATTATTGAAAGAGAGAAAGTTAATCAAAGGCAAAGCAAAACTGAAGATTCTCGGTCAGGGTGAAATAAAGATCCCACTTACCGTAAAGGCACATAAATTTTCGAAAAGCGCCCAGGAGAAGATCATAAAGGCAAGTGGCAAAATAGAAGAGATTAAATAATGATTTCAACATTTCAGAACATCTTCAAGGTCCCTGATTTAAAAAAGAAATTAGGATTCACGCTGTTTGCAATCGCCGTATACCGTCTCGGTGCCCACCTGCCGTTACCGGGCATCAACGCCCAGGCACTCGGGCTCTTGATGCAGCAGCTGAAACAGCAGGGATCGATATTCGGGATGTACGACATATTCGTAGGTGGAGCCCTCTCAAGGGCGGCGATCCTCTTCTTGGGGGTTATGCCCTATATCTCCGCTTCGATTATTTTCCAATTACTCGGTTCGGTATTTCCCCAGATCGAAAAACTCCAGCGCGACCAGGCCGGCAGACGGAAGATCACCCAATATACCAGATATCTGACGGTCGGACTCGCCGCGTTTCAGGCGATCGGAATTGCGATATTCCTGGAGACCCAGAAGTTCACGAGTGCAGCAGGAACTATGGCGATCGTCTATCATCCGGGCTGGGCATTCCGTCTCACGGCAATGCTCACCCTCACCTGCGGAGCGATATTCGCAATGTGGATCGGTGAACAGATCACGGAAAAAGGTATTGGAAACGGAATATCTTTCATCATCTTCATCGGATGTCTTGAAGAATATCCATTATATTTTCTCAGAACCCTTCAGCTTGTGGTGACGCAGGGGTTGTCAATAATCAATCTCGTCCTTGTTATTATAATAATGATCTTGATCGTCGCCGCGGTCGTCACAATGACCCAGGCGATGCGGCGTATCCCGGTTCAATATCCCAAACGGATCGTGGGCCGGCGGATGTACGGCGGACAGTCAACCTTCTTACCGATAAGGGTGAATACTGCTGGAGTTATCCCGATAATCTTCGCCCAGTCACTCGTCGTCTTTCCCGGAACCGTATCCGCCTATGTTCCGAGCCTTAAAAGAATAACCGAGATCTTCAGACCGGGGTTCTGGGGATACGACATCCTTTTCTTCACCCTGATTGTCTTCTTTACCTATTTCTACACCTCTATCGTCTTCAATCCCGCCGAGATGGCGGACAATATGAAACGGTACGGCGGTTTTATTCCGGGAATAAGACCCGGGCCTCGAACAGCGAATTATATCGATGAAGTATTATCAAAGGTGACTTTACCCGGTGCCCTGTTTCTGGGATTCATCGCTTTGGTTCCCTGGTATCTGATCAATTTCTTGAATGTTCCTTTCTATTTCGGCGGAACCACTCTCTTGATCATCGTGGGAGTTGCACTGGATACACTGCAACAGATTGAATCACAATTGATGATGTACCATTACGAAGGATTCATGAAGCGAGGTAAGATCCGGGGCAGGCGATGATGGCTCTTCTGTTCGGGCCTCCGGGCGTCGGCAAAGGAACTCAGTCCGATCTACTTTCTCAAAAATATGAGTTCGTCAAATTTTCCATGGGTGACATTCTACGTCAGGAGGTCGCCCGGCAGAGTGAAGTCGGTTCCAGAATCAAGGAATTCCTTGACAGCGGCGTTCTTGTGCCGGATAAGTTGATATTTGAACTTGTTGAAAACTTCATTAGAGAAAACAGAAATAAACATATTCTCTTCGACGGCTTTCCCCGAAATCTGAATCAAGCACAAAGACTGGAACTGACTCTATCCCAATTGAAATTGAAACTCGAAGTGGCAATGGAAATGTATTTGAGCGAAGAACATATTATCGAACGATTGACAAATCGTCGCTACTGCCCTGAATGCGGAGCGATATACAACCTGTTGACCGCTCCTCCGAAACAGGATAAGAGGTGTGATAAATGTCAGTGTCCTTTAATGAGAAGAAACGACGACAGCGAAGAGATCATCAAAAAACGTCTCGAAGTCTACAGGAAAGAGACCTCACCGCTGGTTGACTATTATAAATCACGCGGCATATACACCCGCATCGATGCCCACGGTTCTCAAGATGAGGTCTTCAAAAAAATCTCGAAAATAATCAATGGCTATATCACTGAAGAATGAAGCAGCGATTAAAAAGATTGCGATTGCCGGGAATATCATATTTGAAGTCTTCTCTATGATAGATAAAATGGACTTGAATAATATGGAAACCATTGAATTGAACGACAGAATCGATACATTCATCCGAGAACACGGAGCAATACCGGCGTTTCTCCATTACCGCGGTTTTCCGAAAAGCTGCTGTATTTCACTGAACAACGAAGTGGTGCACGGCATTCCCGATCATCGGAGGATTGAAAACGGCAATCTGGTGAAGATCGACATCGGGGTCAAATATCAAAACTATATCGCCGATGCGGCAAAGACATACGCTGTCGGAGAAATTTCCAGGGAAGCGCGGCGTTTGCTCGAGGTGACGAAGACCGCCTTACGCAATGGAATTAAAATGGCGAAAAAAGGAAATAGAATATCGGATATTTCACGTTCTATTCAGAATACGGTTGAAGAAAACGGATTCAGTGTGGTCCGTGAGCTCACCGGCCACGGCGTCGGTGAAGCCCTGCATGAAGAACCTATTATACCGAACTTTGTGAGTAAAGGACCAGACCCCGTCATTAAAGCGGGGATGGTCTTTGCGATCGAACCGATGGTTAATATCGGCACATATGAGGTAAGAACCGCAAGCAACGGCTGGACGATCACCACCGACGACGGTTCTTTATCGGCTCATTACGAAGATACCATTGCGGTTCTTGAAAAGGGCAACATTAACCTCACAAGGGTGGTGGAAGATTAAATTATGGCGAGAAAAGATTTAATCCAGACAGAGGGTACGATTCTTGAAACCCTTCCCAATGCAATGTTCAGGGTTGAACTGGACAACGGCCATAAGGTGCTTGCTCATGTCTCCGGCAAAATGAGAATGAGTTATATAAAAATTCTACCCGGAGACAGGGTTTTGCTGGAACTCACGCCTTATGACCTTTCACGGGGAAGAATCGTCTGGAGATATAAATAATCAGAATACCTGGATATAGATCAGATGATAATAAAAGATTCTATCTGCAGGAGAAAGAAAATCTGCAATAAAAGACTTGATTTTTTTTCGAGAATATGTATAATAAAGTTTATCTTAAGGAGGAAAATTGAAAGTTAAGGCATCAGTTAAAAAGCGGTGCATTTCTTGTCGGATCATCAAACGCAAAGGTGTGGTGATGGTTATCTGCAAAAACCCTCGACACAAACAGCGTCAAGGGTGAAAGATGGAGGCGGTAACCATTAATAACTGCTTCAGGTAAGGAGGTTTATGGCAAGAATTGCAGGTGTTGATTTGCCACCTAATAAAAAGGTTGAATACGGCCTTACAGCAATCTTCGGCATAGGACTGCATACAGCCCAGAATATTGTTGCGAAGGTCGGAATAGACCCTTCAAAGAGGATAAAAGATCTGAGTGACGAAGAGGTCACCAAGATAAGAAAATTGATCGAAGCTGAATATAAAGTAGAAGGTGCTCTGAGGGCGGATATCGCAGCCGACATCAAACGATTGATCGACATCGGTTCTTATCGGGGTCTGCGGCATAAATATGGGTTACCGGTAAGAGGACAGCGGACAAGGACCAATGCGCGTACCAGAAAAGGTAAGAAGAAGACCGTAGCCGGAAAACCGCGGCCAGGAGGTAAGAAGTGAAGCAGAAAAGGAGACAGAAGACCGGAAGAGGCAGACCACGGGCAGGAAAACGGAAAAAAGTCGCGCGCACCGGAACAGTCGGAATCGCCTATATCTTTGCTTCATTCAATAATACCATCGTTTCGATATGTGACCACAAGGGAAATGTCCTCTGCTGGTCTTCCGGTGGAAAGATCGGTTTCAAAGGAACTAAAAAAGGAACTGCCTACGCCGCCCAGCAATGCGCTGACGCCGTTGCACGGGAAGCCCTGAATCTTGGAGTCAAAAAAATTGAGGTGCGGATAAAAGGTCCGGGACCTGGTCGGGAGGCTGCGATCAGAACGCTCCAGACAGTAGGTCTGATCATCACGGCGATCAAAGATGTCACCCCCCTTCCCCACAATGGTTGCAGACCCCCAAGACGAAGGAGAGTTTAAGATGGCTCGGTATATCGGTGCGAAATGTAAAATCTGTCGGCGTGAAGGTGAAAAACTGTTTTTGCGCGGCAGTAGATGCTATACAGATAAATGTTCGTTCGCAAGAAGAGGTTATCCCCCCGGCAGTCACGGCAAAGGCGGAAGGAGAAAATTAACATCATACGCGATCCAATTGAGGGAAAAACAGAAAGTGAAGGCGATCTACGGCGTACTGGAAAGACAATTCCGTAAAATCTTCAATGATGCAACAAGAAAAGCCGGTAATCCCGGTGCCAATCTTCTTATCGCACTGGAAAGACGACTCGACAATACCGTTTATCAACTCGGAATAGCCTCTTCCAGGACCCATGCCCGACAGCTCATCCGACACGGCCATATCCTCGTCGACAATAAAGTGGTCGACATCCCTTCTTATCTGGTGAAGGTCAACCAGGAAATCAAAGTGGTCGATGCCCAGAAAAAGAATGCGTTGATAAAAAAGTCGCTTGAAGAACGGGACCCTGAAAGGATCGTCGGTTGGTTGAAACTTGATAAAGAAAAAGTTTCCGGAACGGTCGTACGATTGCCGAAACGTGAAGATATAACACTCCCGATTCAGGAAAATTTAATAGTTGAGTTATATTCAAAATAGAAAGGATAGATATGGCTTTAAAACCACTTGTGATGCCAAAAAAGATTGAAGTCGATAAAGAAGCGACAACAGACAGCTATGGTAAGTTTATTCTTTCGCCGTTAGAGCGGGGTTTCGGTGTAACTATCGGTAATTCACTGAGAAGAATTCTGTTGTCCTCGATCCAGGGTGCAGCGATAACCCGTGTCAGAATCGACGATGTACTCCAGGAATTTTCAACAATACCCGGTGTATACGAAGATGTCGTGGAGATCATCCTGAATCTAAAACAGGTGAAGGTGAAATTACTCTCTGACACCCCCCGCACAATCAATCTTAAAGTCAAAGGAAAAAAAGAATATCTTGCCGGCGACATCGAAAAGAATCCTGATGTCGTGATCGCCACGCCGAAGCAGAAGATTTTGACTGTCACGGAATCAAAAGTCAATTTTAACATGGAAATGTTCGTGGAGGCCGGCCGCGGTTATGTACCGGCTGATATGTTGAAACATGAAGAGGTACCGATCGGAACAATCTTCATCGATGCGATTTTCACACCTATCTTATCTGTGAACTTCGAAGTCAAAAACACCCGTGTGGGGACAAAGACCGATTACGACAATCTGGTAATCGAAATAAAGACCGACGGTACCATCACCCCCGTCGAAGCGATTGTCGAAGCCGCAAGTCTTATGAAACACCACCTCTCCTTTATCACCAGCCTCGGCGTGGAACCGCAATTTACTTCAAAAGAACAGCTTGACGCCGAACACCGACGTATCCGTGAAATTCTTAAAAGAAGCATCGACGAACTCGAAATATCGGTGCGTGCTTCAAACTGTTTGAAGAACGAAAATATAAAAACAATCGGAGATCTTGTGAAAAAGAGCGGTAAAGAACTCCTCACCTATGAAAACTTCGGCCGTAAATCTCTGAAGGAATTGGAGAAAAATCTTGCAAAGGTCGGTCTGCATCTTGAAATGGATGTCGACAAATATTTGAAAGAAGATATATGAGACACGGTAGAAGAGTTAAAAAATTAGGAAGGAAAAAAGAGCATCGCCTTGCGTTGCTTAAAAATTTATGCCGAGCGTTATTCATATATGAAAAGATTGAAACCACACTGCAGAAGGCAAAAGAAGCCCGAAGACTGGCTGAACATCTGATTGAATTCGCCAAAAAGAATGACCTTGCCGCAAAGAGACGAATCTACCGATTCATTCCCGACCACAAACTGGTCAAAATAATCTGTGATGAGATCGGTCCGAGATTCAGTGAACGACAGGGCGGTTACACCCGAATTTACCGCCTGGGACCGAGACTCGGTGATGGTGCGGAAATGGCGATACTGGAACTCGTTGAACAGAGTGAACCTGATGCCATCGATGCTCGGCGGAAATTAATTGAACGCCGGGCTCTTGTTGAAGAAAAACCGAAAAAAGAGAAGAAGAAGAAAGAAAAACCGAAAAAAGAGAAAAAAGAGAAGAAAGAGAAAAAGACCGAAAAGCCGAAAGAAAAGAAAGAGAAAAAAGAAAAGAAGCGCCCGAAAAAGAAAGAAGCAAAGAAAAAGGCGAAAAGAGTTAAAAAGAAAGCAAAGGCGAAAAAGAAGAAAAAACGCAAGAAGTAACACCGCGAATATCCGTTGACTCCCTCTATTTTTTTGTCTTAACAGTAAGTTGACAATTAAAAAAATCCGAATATCATTAGGCTGTGAAGGTCTACCTTGTAAATTTTGTGCAGTTTTTACTAAATCAGGAAAGTTATTTCTATTTAAAATTTATAAGATTTGTTCAGCACCGCTCCCATCTTCAACCGATGGGGGCGGAAGATTATCATTGGTCTAAAATAGTAAAACCAACAAAGGAGGAGTGATGATTAAGAAGATAATAACAATAATGATAGTAAGCATTTTACCTCTACTTGCCCAGGAAGGTTTCTTAGAGGGAGTAAGGGCAGAGGATTTGATGCTGGATAGAATTGAAGCAGTGCCGGTTGAAACTGCAAAAGAGATTGAAAATAGTGGTTTTGATTACTGGTTTGAGCCAGTCCTGTCCGTTGCTTATTCACCCAATACTACATTGATTGCTGAGGAACGTACTGAAAAACCTGGGGGAAGAATAATCGGCGTATGGATTGTGGATTCTGCGACAAATACAGAAAAAAGGATTATAGAAGGCATAGCTTATGACTTAAAGTGGTCTGCTGATGGTAAATTCTTGGCCTTTAGGAAAATGGTGCCCAAAAAAGAACTTTTCCATGGAAGACGAGTTTATGGCGACGGTGGTCTCTGGTTATATAATGTTGAAACCGATGAGATGCAACCAGTCCCTTTAGGTTCCTATTTTGAGTGGTCTCCACAAGGAAATTATCTGGCGGGTAAACATCTAGATTCAACAGGTTTATGGGCGCTTGCTATTTATAACGCTGAAAGAGAAGAGACAAAAGTACTTGATAGAGTATTGTTCTTCGAACCTTGGAATTTTTGCTGGTCTCCTGATGGCGAAATGCTAACATATGTTGTTGCTACAAAAACATCTGGTCATATTGAATGTTCACCAATTGAATCTGAAGTTTTCATAATTAATCGAGATGGTACTGGAAAAACTCAAATTACCTATACCATGCAACCTGAAATTCTTGTAAAATGGCTACCTGATGGTAAAAGTATTATGGTGGAAAGATTTAAAGAAATGCCAGATCCTGTAACCGGTGGTAGTGATACAGAAATTGTTATCTTGAAACTTAAAAAGAGGAGGCGAAAATGAGAAGGCGTCTTATTTTCTTACAATTATTTACCTGCTTGTTATTTGCTGGTCAAGTAGATATATGTATTGACCCAGGTCATGGAGGTAAATGGCCAGATGGTGACCCAGGTGTAGTTAACGAAAGTCACGGGCCGTATCCTGATGGACCATTTGAAAGCGATTTTAACAAATATATTGCCTGGTCAATGGAAATGGATTTAGTGTGGGGGTTAGGCTATTCTATCTCAATGACCAGGACAGGTGATGAGAATCCATCACTTGAAGAAAGAGTCAAAATGGCAAATGGTGAGATTCCCAATCATTATACTGGCCAAAAAGACACATGTCAATTATTTGTGAGTGTTCATAATGATGGTCCTCCTGATAAGGATAGCACAATACACGGCACTAAAACGTACTATTACAGAACTGCAGATGAAACATTTGCTGGTTTAGTACATTCTAACATGTTTTATTATATTTCTAATTTTCCTTTTGCAAATGATATGGGGGTTCGACGAGCTGAACTTCATGTGCTTATAAAAACTAAAATGCCTGCTGTTCTAACGGAATCTGCATACGTTACTCATGACATTCATCCAAATGCACAATGGTTTCAACTGAAAGACAATCACCAATCATTTAAGGATAAGATCGCCTGGGGAATAGATGATGGAATTGATGCTTATTATAAATTCCCAAGTCCCAGATGGCTGAGAATATTGTGGATGATGCAAAAATCAAGGTCAGTTAATCTTGAGTGGGGTTCTTGTCCTGTTAGTGTAACAGGTTATAATATTTATCGGCGAACTTATCCTGATGATAATTATGTTTTGATTGAAAACAACTTTGCTGAGACAATCTATTCTGACAACAGTGTCTCTGCAGGTGGTGCTTATTCTTATTATGTAAAAGGTGTAAGAAGTGGCGGTCAAGAAGGGAATCGATCTGAGATTGCTACAGTTCAAGTTCCCCCATTTTCTTCGAACTTTTCGAGAGCAACCGGAGTGAATAATGCCAGAAGGATATTATTTGATGACGATGGTATTTCGCATCTTACCTGGACAAATAAGCTCGAAAATGAGGAATTAAGTGAAGATGTATGGTATTCCAAGAGTACAGATTATGGTAGTGATTGGTCAATAGGACAAAAATCTGATTATGGTTGGCAACCAACGATAGACTTTAATTCATCCGAGGAAGAAAACTTCTGCTATATGAGTACTCTGGGTTTGCCAGATTCTGGTGCTAGTGATACTATGATTTATACAGTGAATTATGCCTATCGTGAAAATGGCTTCTGGTATTCTGAAGTGCTTTATGATACGCCTGATTCCATTTTATCGGTCTCTTTTGCGATTGATCCATTGGATACCGGATGGGTGGTATTTAACACCCTGGATGATGCCGGCAACAATCGATTAAAGATTGGTCAGTTTTATACCCAGGAAATGCCGGAGAGTCTTGAGAATGTTATTGTATTAGATACATATTCGTCATCAGGAGTTGGGGCTGTAGCGGTGCGGTCTTCAGACAGAAGTATTTGGTTGGTTTATGAGAAAAATGGTAATATAGAATGTAAATGGCGTAGTAATACAGGAGTCTGGCATAACCTTCACATTCAGAATGAAGGAAGACTACCGTCGGTTTCTATAGCTGGTGATTTAATCTACTTTATCTGGGAAAAATTCTGGAGTGAAGTTGAGAAGAAAGAAATTCAGACTAACTATACCTTAAATGGATTGTTCCTATCTGCCCCACAGACGATTGCTTTAGTTCACAGTTCTTATAACTATCCCTATCTCGAAAATGGTTCAATTGCGGTGTGGTCGGATTTTCAGAATAATCAGTGGGATATTTATGCGAGCGAGCGTAATGAGCTCGGTGGTTGGACAACTCCTCAGAACATAAGCCAATCAGGAGTTGATTCGAAATATCCTCAGGTGGCAATGTATCAGACTGTTTCTCAAACAAATATTCTGTATCTTTGGACCGAAGGAAATTCTACCCCTTACGAGGTAAAAATATATCCTACTACTACATTACGCTCAAGAGCGCTTCCACTTTACGCTTTTAATTTAGGTAAACGAGAAACATCTGTTTTCAACACTCAGCGGCTTGGATATATTGCTTATGGTGAAGGTCCGGAGAAAAGCGTGGATTACGACACTTCTTTCCTCAGTTACAAAATCACTGGTCTTGATTCCACAAAGAGCTATCATCTTGGTTTGTGTTTTTATCAAGACGAAATGAGTAATAGCTGGAATCAGGAGATAGAAATTGATGATTTTCTTATTGATAGAGTAGAAATTCCGCGAAAGACCGTTGTTTTCAAAAAGATTATTCTTTCGAAAGAATTACTCAAGGATGGAGTGATTAACTTGCTTATCAAGAGGTCGCCGAAAGTGGTTTGCAGTGCTTTAGCACTTTGGGAATTTTCAAAAGAAGATCGGAATATGACTTCGGTTAAAGAACTTAACAGCAATGCATTACGGGAATTCAATACATATGCTTCACCAAATCCGTCAAAGAAGAGAATACGATTCGATTGCCAATTGCCTGAACCTGGCGAGATTAGGATCAAGATTTATACAGCGACTGGTCGGTTGGTGCGGGAAATAGGGGGCTATAGATCTGCTGGCTCGCATACGATAACCTGGAATGGAAAGGACAATTTGGGACGCGATATCTCAACCGGAATCTATTTCTATCGTGCTGAGTTGAAGAATAGAGTAAAGACGGGTAAATTGATTCTTATACGATAGATTTTAAGGCGGGAGGACATCATCCCGTCCTGAATAAATTCTCTACTGTTCCATAGTAAATTTATCCACCTCCCCTGATAACGATGTGCTGAGGCATCCACTCTTGACATCTTTTGATATTCCCCTATAATATAACGTTGATTACAACGTGAACACATTATAATACGGAACTTTGCCACACTTAAGTTTCACCGGCAGGATTAAACAATTATCTACAATATTGAAAGGATATATGGATAAAGAAGATAAATCAAAACAAGATTTAATACAAAAAATCGCCGAGCTTCAGGAACGTATCGCCGTCCTTGAAAACGAATTACAGCAAGAGACTGATTTCTCCATGAAAATAATTCAGGCATCGCCAACTTTCTTCATTACTCTCACCCCCCAAATGAAAATACTCTTAATGAACGAAACAATGCTAAAGGCATTGAACTACAAAACCACTGAAGTTGTAGGTAAAGATTATATTGAATCTTTTGTTGCTGAAGAGGATCGCCGAAAAACAGCAGAACTTTTTCAAAAACTTCTAAGCGGAAAAACAACCCAGACAATCACCACTGATATATTGAGCCGCGACCGGCAGAAAATATCCATTGAATGGTATTTTAACCCGGTACTCACCAAGGACAATCTCATTGATTACATCTTCGGAATCGGCATCAAGCTCGGTAAAACAGCCGCAAAACAGGAATCATCTGAAGTGACATTCCGAATCCTCGCCGAGCAATCACCAAACATGATATTTATCAACAGGGGTGGCAGAATAATGTATGCGAACAAAAAATGTGAAGATATAATGGGATACACAAGGGAAGAATTCTATGCACCGGATTTTGATTTTTTCTGTCTCATTGCACCAGAGTCAATAGAATTGATACGATCAAATTTTGCTCGACATATGCTCGGAAAAGAAATTGAGCCATTCGAATACACCCTTCTGACAAAAAATGGTGAAAAAATCGAGGCATTGGTTACGACAAAGTTGATTGACTATAATCAGGAAAAGGCGATCCTTGGAATAATAACGGACATCACGGAACGTAAAAGGGTGAAGGAAGCCTATCGTTCATTTGTCGACAACGCACTCGTCGGTGTCTATAAGAGCACCCTTGATGGAAAAATAATCTATGCGAATGAAGCACTTGCGACTATGTTCGAATTCGACTCACCGGAAGAGATGATGAAACAAGGAGCCCTTTCTTTGTATAAAAATGAAGCAGACAGAGAATTATTCCTGACTTCAATAAAAAAAACCGGCAAGATCAACTATTACGAAGTTGAACTTCTTACGAAAAAAGGAAAGCCCAAGAATGTTCTAATAAGTGCAACACTGACGGGTAATATTCTTTCGGGTATGATTATGGATATCACAGAACGTAAGAATATGGAAAAGGCACTCCGTGAAAATATTGAAAAGTTGAGGCGCCTTATGGAGAATACCGTCGACAGCATGGCGAGTATCCTTGAAACGAGGGACCCATACACAGCAGGCCATCAACAGAGGGTCGCTCATCTGGCACTTGCGATCGCGAACGAGATGCAACTCTCGGAAGACCAGATTATGGGACTCAATATGGCGGCGGTGATCCATGACATCGGGAAAATATATATCCCGGCTGAAATCCTTACCCGTCCCACCCACCTCACTGAATCTGAATTCACGCTTATTAAGATCCATCCGGAAGTGGGCTATGATATTCTCAAAAAAGTAGAATTCCCCTGGCCCGTGGCGCAGATCATCCTCCAGCATCATGAACGTCTGAACGGTTCTGGTTATCCCCACGGATTAAAAGGTGATGAGATCATGATAGAAGCCCGCATTCTGGCTGTCGCCGATGTAGTGGAAGCAATGTCTTCCCACCGACCTTATCGACCGGCGAGAACGCTGGATGAAACGCTTGAAGAGATAACCAAAAACAAAGGTATTCTCTATGATGCGGATGTCGTGGATGCATGTTTGAAATTGTTCAAGGAAAAAGGGTTCAAATTTAAAGAAATTTAAATCAGGTGTGGTTCTAAACTTCCATGAGTAAAGTAAGATTGACAGCCAGTTCTTTTGGAATATAATAAACAAGGAGTTCAGATGTTTGATAAATTGAAAACCATTCTCAGCCGCACAGCGGTTGATTACGCTGATATCCGCTATGAAATCAAAAACGAAGTGAAGATCGTTTTTAAAGGTAAAGAACTCGTGCAGGTCAGTTCCAACTCGACGGACGGCTATGTTCTTAGAATCTTGAAAGACGGCGGTCTGTCATCCGTTTCCGTCACCAAAGAGATCGATATTGAAAAAGCGATAAAGACCGCTTGTGAAAACAGCAGTCTGATCGCCGGAAATCTCGCACGGCCCGTGAGATTTGCAAGGGGCGAAACAGTAAAGGAAACTTTTACGCCCGAACTCAAAGAAGATCCCCGACAGATTCCGCTCGACGAAAAACTGGCGCTTGTCCGAAAGTATAACAACATAGCCCTTCAACAGGAAAAGATTTTAACGACCAATATATCCTATTTAGAGGTCACAAGAGAAAAGTATTTTGTCAACACCGAGGGAAATGAGATTAAAGAAGAATTGATTACCACAAAAATAAATGGATTAATCATCGGAAAAGACGGATCTCTTATTCAATCCGTAAGAGTGGGGGTCGGCGGCAGTAATGGTTTTGCGGTATTACGAAACAGAGAAGAAGAATTTGAAAAAAGAAGTTCCCTCGTCCTCCAGCTGTTGGATGCCGAACCGGTTAAAGCCGGAGAATACGATGTAATCCTCAATCAGAATCTCGCGGGTGTCTTCACCCATGAAGCATTCGGCCATTTCTCTGAAGCAGATCTCATTGAAGACAACCCTTCTATGAGAAAAAAGATGAAACTCGGTGCGAGGCTGGGAAATGACGCCCTGAATATTATCGACGACCCGACGATACCGGAACAACTGGGCTTCTATCGCTATGATGACGAAGGGGTCAGGGCGAAGCCGACTCAATTAATGAAGAACGGCGTCCTCGTCGGCAGACTCCACTCAAGGCGGACCGCCGCCGCATTTGACGAACCCCTGAACGGCCATTGTGTGGCGGAAGATTACCGTTATCCCCCGATCATAAGAATGGGAACAATCTTTATTCAACCAGGTGATGTAAAGTTCGAAGAACTTCTGGATGAATTAGGAAACGGTTTATATATTCTCGACAGCCGGGGAGGCCAAACAAGCGGTGAAAATTTCACATTCGGTGCCCAATATGGATTTATAGTGAAAAACGGAAAGTTGAACAAAATGGTGCGCGACATTAATATTTCCGGTAATCTATATACAACATTGAAGAACATCAAAAAAATAGCGGATGACCTGAAATTGAGTGAAACCGGCGGTTGTGGAAAAGGTCAAATAAATATACGTTCCTGTCATGGAGCGCCCCATATTCTTATACAGAATGTAATTATAGGAGGTGTATAGCATGGAAAAACTCCTGGAAACGGCGAAGCAGAAAGTCGAACAGGCGGAAGTCTATTTCCTGGAAGAAAACATCAATCTTATTCAATTTGAGAATGCAAGATTGAAAAATATCGAAACTTCTCTCCAATCCGGGTTCAGTCTGAGAATTATAAAAGACAATAGACTCGGATTCGCCTACACCAGGAATCTGAACGACCGCGAAGGTTTGATCCGAAACGCTCTGACGACCCTGAAGGCGAATGTAAAGGCATCCTTTGAGTTTCCTCTCAACACAAAGCAGTCTTTGCTCGATACGTATAATCCCGCAATTGAAAAAGTCACCTCTTCTGTGGTTGTGGAAGAATGTAATCGAATAGCAGATATCCTTTCTTCAAAAACAAAAGGGCAGGTTAATCTCAGGGCGGCGTTCTCCGTTAAAACATTGAAACTCATAAATAATAAAGGAACCGATCTTTCTTTGAAAACCTCAAATTATCTTATTTATGGCACTATCTTATATCCGAACAGCTATGCAGCAATCCATCGTATTTTGTCTTTCAAAAATTTTGAAAAAGCTCCTGACGACTATCTGGACTTTCTCTCATCTCTTTATAACCGCTCGGTGAAAGAAATAAAACCGGAGAGTGGAAGGATGAAGGTTCTCTTTATGCCTGAAACAGTATATGTGTTGATGTGGAGGTTCCAGAGTGCGACAAGCGGCGAAGCCGTGTACCAACAGGAATCACCGTTGATCGGAAAGATCAATGAAAAGATATTCAATGAAAAAATAACCATCGTCAACGATCCTTTAAATGAAAAATTTCTGGAAGCAAGACCTTTTGACGACGAAGGGACATCCTGTATTTTCTTCCCGCTTGTTGAAAACGGAATTTTAAAAAATTACTACTTTGATCTGGATTATGCAAACAAGATGAATGTCAAACCGACCGGCCATGGGTTCAAGAACGCCCAGTGGTCCAGTGAAAAGATTGCATTAAAACCGACGCCATCTTTACAACACCTTTATATCCAACCGGGTGCCAAATCTTTTTCCGAACTTCTGAAATCGATCGATAAAGGCATTATAATAGCGGGCGCCCTGGGAGCACACAGCGGGAATATCCTCAACGGTGACTTCTCCATAGGGCTATCTCCAGGAATTTATGTGGAGAACGGTGAAATAGCCGGCTATGTAAAGGATGCCATGGTCGCGGGCAACATCTATCAAATACTGCAGAATGTCGTTGAACTCGAAAATGAAGTTCATTTTACAATCGGAGGGATGTTTCCAGCCGTTCTCATCGACGACGTCAGTGTTGTGATTAAAAACAGATAGTAAATCTGGCTTCGATAATCATCGGCAGGAGTAATGTCTTTACGATAATCTTACCATGACCATTAAGCAGTTGGTTTTAGATAAGTTTGAAACTAACTGTTATATCATGGAAGCGGGAAAGAATGTGGATTATCCTAAACCTTTTGGATCATCTATGAAAACAGGGCTTCAATGAATTTACGGGGTTCAAACTCAACGATATCCTCTATCCCCTCCCCGACTCCTAAATAAAGGACCGGAAGTTTCAATTCATTACATATCGGAATGATTGCTCCCCCTTTGGCCGTACCGTCGAATTTCGTCAGGATCAAACCATTGATCCCGATTTCGTCGGCGAAGATGCGTGCCTGCTGAATACTGTTCTGTCCCAAATTGGCGTCGATCGTAAGGAGATTTAAATCCGGACCACCGGGTTTTAATTTCTCTATGACACGTTTTATCTTCTTCAACTCAGCCATTAAATCAGTCCGTGTATGGAGTCTTCCCGCCGTATCAACCAGGACGGTGTCCATTGCTCTTGCATACGCCTTTGAAATGGTGTCATAGACAACCGAAGCTGCATCCTGTCCTTTCTGAGAAGCGACAATCTCAACATCAGCCCTTTTCGCCCACACATTGAGCTGCTCGCTTGCGGCGTCACGGTAGGTATCGCCGCACGCGAGTATCACCTTACCGTTTTTACTGTAAAGGTAAGCAAGTTTTGCCACAGTGGTCGTCTTGCCTGAACCGTTCACTCCGCTGATCATGATGATCTGTGGTTTCTCGGTATCCATGACAGGTGCGGGCAGATTGAGAAGGGTAAAAAGCTCTTCTTTCAAAATTTCGAATAAATCACCGCGTTTCTTCTTTATCTGTTCGATTATTAATTCCGTGTATTTAACCCCGACATCCGCCCTCAACAGGTTCTCTTCAATCTGTTCGATCGTTGTATTCTGACTGCGTGAAAATAAAACAGCGGCTTTCTGTAACGCCTGCTTCAGTCTGTTAAGCATCCAGATCCCATTTTTCCAAATCAGCGAGTTTTGCGGAAATAATCTTGCTCTGTCCCGGCTTTTCCATGGTCAGACCATAGAGATAATCAGCATATTCCATGGTCGCACGATTATGGGTGATGATAACCACCTGGGTTCTCTGGGAAAGGTCGCGCAGGAACTTATTGAATCTGACGACGTTTGCGTCGTCAAGAGGGGCGTCGATTTCATCAAGAATACAGAAAGGAGCCGGTTTTACAAGATAAAAGGCAAGCAGCAGACTGATCGCCAGAAGCGTCCGTTCACCGCCCGAAAGTTGATTGATCGTCTTCAAACGTTTCCCTTTCATCCGTACCACAATATCAACCTTGGAAGTCAAAGGATTGTCTGGATCGCTCAGAACCAGATCAGCGGCTCCGCCTTCAAAGAAATTGGCGAAGACGAAATTGAACTCTTTCTTCACCCGTTCAAAAGTGGTGACAAACCTCTCCCGCGCCCGGGTATCGAGCTCTTCAATCGAACCCAGCAGATTTTTCTTCGCGGCGATCACATCATCCCGTTGAGCGAGGAACTCGTCAAGCCGTTTCTTTTCTTTATCATAGAGTTCCAGACTCAAAGGATTGACTTCACCGAGCTTCTCCAATTTCCCTTTGGTCTCCGCCAATTTTGTTTCGGCTTCCGGTATTTCTTCTTCGGGAAGATACTCATTCAGATCCACTTTAAAATCATCCAGGGCTTTTTTGAACGCCTCATCCCTTTTATGCTTCAGCTGGAAAGATTGATATCTGAACTGCATCACCTCATTCTGAAGTTCTTCATGAAGTTTTTGACTTTCGGCAAGGCTGTCGAAAACTTTATTCAGTTTTTGGGTAAGTTCTTCCATCATCTTCTCCGGCAGAAGTTTTTCCAGGTTCGTCCGTTCCTCTTTTTTCAAAATCAACTCTTTTTTCAAAACATCGATTTCCGTTTGAATCTGTTCCAGGTTTTCCGCGGTTCTGTTCTGTCTAAGGATATCAAGTTCATCCTCCACTTTTTTGATTTCAGCCTGTAACTGCTCAATACTTCCCCGTACGCTCTTCCGCCGCTCTTCCATCGCGATCAGATCCATCCGCTTTTTATTGATGACCGTTCCTTTCTCCTCAAGTTCTCCCTCCATTGTCTTAATCTTCTCCAATAAACCCTTTTTCTGCTCTTCGATATCAGAAAATTCCCTTTCCGCCGTTCTTATCTTTTCCTCAAACTCTTCTATCTGTGATTTCAACCGCTCGATTTCTTTTAAAATATTATCCCGGTCGTTCTTGACACCTTCATAATATTTGACTGTCTTATCGACATTCCTCTCTGTCTCGTTTAATTTCAAAGAACATTCTGACTTCTTGACGTTTACGGCGAAAAGTCTGTTTTTCTTTTCTTCAATCTTTTCATTGATCGCCTCAATCTCTTCCTGCAGCCTTTTCTTATCTTCGTTGATGAAAATTACTTCATTCTTTAAGTCTTCCAGCTTCTTCTCATACTCCTGAAGACTCTGACTTATCTTGAAGTATCCGATCTCACCCTTTTCGACAATGATCAATCCATTCTTGAAAAGGATACCGTTCTTTGTAATAAAACCACAGTCAGGGTGTTTCCGCGACAACTCATTCGCCTTTGCGAAATCATCAACCAGAAAATAATTATTTATATATTTCTGGACAAACCCGTGCGACGATTTGAATTTCACGAATTGTGCCACTGATGTCAGTTCTTTGTCTAATTCTTCCGCCGCTTCTTTTTTCTCGCCGGTGTCGGCGTTTATGAAACCGAACCTTCCTTCGGGCAAACGATTGAAATCTTCTTCTGAATATTCGGTGAGGATATAAAAATGGAGCAGGTCGCCGAGACAGATATCAACAACCAACTCATAACCAGGATTCACCTCTATATTATCGCGGAGCAATCCTCTATGTTTCTTGCTGAAGATATCGTCGATCTCCCTGATTCCCTCTTTCTCTTTAAGTCGACGTCTCAAAGTGTCGATGACAACCTTGCAATCGGTCAACGCCTCCTGTCTCTCTTTTAAATCTATTTCCAATGTATGTATACTATCTTCATGTTCCTGGCGTATTTTATTATCCTCTTCCAATTCTTTTGAGAGGCTCTCCTGCTGCACGATGATTTGCTCCAGCTCTTCCTCCAATTCTTTCTTCCGCCTCTGCCCGCCTTCGATCTCTTCCTTTTTGCTCTGATATTCTTCATTAATGCGCGTGAGGATTTCCTCCTTATTCTCCTTCTCAAATTTCAGTTTGGTAATGGCATCTTTATATTCCCTGATTTTATCCGACAACTCCGCCGCGGTGTCATCATATTTTCTGAGGTCGGTCTTTAATGAAAAATAGAGATTGTTCTTCTCACCGACGGCTCGTTCCTCCTCTTCGATCTCGGTTTTGATCTTGTTGATCTGCTCGATAAAGGACTCTTCTTTGCTCTGGTAATCAACAAGCCTTTCCCGGGCATTCCTGAGCGATTCCTCTTTTTCACGAATGACTGTTATCGTCCTTTCATTGGAAAGAATTATCTGTCTGCTTTCCTCTTCCTTGGACTGAATGGCGCTTGAGAGTTCGGCGATCGATTTATCGACTTCAGCTATCCGCTCAACCGTATCTTTTTTTCTAACTTCGATCTCAGACATCTTATTCTTCAGTTCTTCTCTCTCCGCCTCCAGCCTTTTGATCTCCTGCGAGACCGTCTGCTTCCGGCTCTCTTTTTCCTGAATCTCTTCTTCTATCTTATGTAATTCTTCCTGTGCCTTTGTATATTCATCTTTCAGTAGGAAAAGGGTCAACCTCTTATATTCTTCTCTCAATTCCTGATATAATCTGGTCTGCCGAACCTGTCTTCGCAGACTCCTTAAAGAACGTTGCATTTCATGTATTATATCTTCAAGGCGCAATAAATCTTGTTCTGTGGCTTCAAGCCTTCGACGGGTCTGCTCCCGCCGCTCCTGATATTTCAAGATTCCGGAAACATCATCAAACATCTGTTTGGTCTCACCATGAATTATTTTTTCTATTTCGGAAAGTTCCAGAAAAGAATAGGAAAGGGTGCCGGAATTCAAAAACAACGCCTGAATATCAAGAAGCCGGCATTTCACCCTGTTCAGAAAAAATTCACTTTCACCCGTCTTGTAAAAACGGCGTTTGATCTCAAACTCACCGCCGAACTGCGGAAAATAATCCTCGTTGTCTATCGTCACCGAAACTTCAGTGAAGTTCGCATCGTTCTTTAAATCAGGTGACATATAGATAAGATCTTCGATCTTTTCGCAACGCAGGGCCTTCATACTCTGTTCACCGAAAACCCATCTCAGGGCGTCGAAGATATTTGATTTACCGCTTCCATTGGGTCCGACAAAAGCGGTGATGCCGGCATTGAGTATGATATCCGTCTCTTCTGGGAATGATTTGAAACCGTACAGTTTAATCTTCTTTATTTTCATCTTCTATATTTCATCCGGACATTCGTGATACGATTGATTTTTTTATCGAAGATAAAGTTCCCGTTCTAGATACTGGTGATAATCGCTCCATTCTCTTTCCTTACCCCTATTTTTCTTCAACTCTTCTCTGATCATCGCCACTTTGGAATCAAGATTATCAATAAAATGAAGAACGAGTGCTTCCAAAAACATCGGTTCACGGGGAGAACCCCACTCAAACTCTCCGTGATGGGAGATTATCATATGGAGCAGTTTCCACCGCAGTTCTTTCGGGAAACCGTCGATCAACCCGATCTTCTCCACAATCATCTCATAACCGAGCATGATGTGACCGAGTAATTTCCCTTCTGTCGAAATATCGATCTTTTTGGCATAGGCGTATTCTGATATCTTTCCGACATCATGCAGTATACCCGCTGTTATCAACAAATCAATATCAAGAAAATCATATACAGACTGAATATGCATCAGGAGTTTAAGAATATTGAGGGTATGAACCGCCAGACCACCGAGGTAAGCATGATGCGCCCTCTTTGCAGCCGGCGCCAGCTTAAAATTCTTCAGGAATACGGGGTCATCGAAGAATAAAGACAGCAACTTTTTCAGATAAACATTATTCACTCTCGTCTTATATGCCTGTATTTCAGCGATGATCTTCTCGACATCATCAGGGCACCGCGGCATAAAGTCAAGGGCGTCTGCTTCTTCATCAGGGATGCGCCGTATCGAATTCAAAACCACCTGCAATCTATCGTTGTATTCACCGACCGTGCCGGATATAAAAACGAAATCGCCCACTGACACCGCATTCAAACTCTCAACCACATTGTCCCAGGCGATGCCTTCAATACTGCCTGTCCGATCAGTAAACTCAAGGACAGCGTAATTACCCCCGCCTTTTTTCTCTTTCAATATCTTTCTGGTAAGCACGAATTTTTCTTTTACTGTCTCACCGGCCCGCAACTCCTCCACATATTGACTCTTCATTTCACTCCGATCATCTTCTTGGTCGTATTTTTTTTATTGAAGTAGCCAATGTGCTACTTTATTTTTTCGGTGTTTCCAGATGGAGAATTTTCTTTTTAATTAAATCCAATTTCTCGTGTAATGTGCGCTCTTCTTTCTTTTCCGCCTCCAAAGCGCTCCGTACTTCTTCTCTTTTCTGCGTGATCAGGGAAATTTCTTTATTCAACTGCTGTTCTTCCTCCTTCAATTTTTCAAGTCGTTTAAGCAACTCGGCTTCACTCTCCTTCAACTTCTCTATCGACTGCATCACAGGGTTCGCTTCGATCTCTCTCTTCCTCGCCTCGTAGTCTTCATTCAACTGTTCAAGAGTTCTCCGCGCTTCTGCAATCTGATTATTCAACTCGTCAAATTCCTGCTGAGCCTTCTCCTGCTCCTTTCTTAAAGATTCGATCTTCGGAGAAAAGACCTCTTCCTGCCGTTTGTTGATATCCTCCACTATCTTTGCTTCAAGGTTCCGCTGCATGGCGAACATAATAAAGAATGTGATAATTCCGACAATGATACCGACGACTAAAATAATCGGGTTGGAGGAAGTCGTCACTTTAACGACAGGCATCAAGGGTTTTGCTCCGAAATAGAGAGCGCCGATTAAGCTTTTGCCGATCGTGATATTGAATGCTCCGTTGAAAACACCCCCCTCTTCTTTTACGGTGTTCTTACCTGACTTCAGCAGTGAAGAACTGTATGTCTTTCCGATAAGAGCGGAATCGGTCGATGCGATAACTTTATTCTTGGAGTCCGTGAAATGTATGAATTGAATCTCGGGCTCGTCACGCCGCAACTGGGTGATAATTTCATTGAGCTTTGAGGTCTCCTCCATAATAATGGCATCCTCCACAAAGGTAGCATGGGAAATGAGGTTACCCACAGTCATGAATCTCTTAACCATTATTTCAGTCAATGCGGCACCGCTATCCGCAGTCTTTTTGGCTAAGAAATTCGGGCTGAGGAAGAAGAAGACAGAAAGAAGAACGATCAAAATTAAAGGAATTATTGCAAAAGTGACCTTTGACATTTATCCTCCTATACTTACAGACAATCTATGGCATTCCCCCAGATCAAAATAAGGGGAATAGCTGTAATCAACGGAAATTGTATTCAACTTCAAGCCAAAACCCAAGCTTAACCCCGTCAGAAAATCGAGTCCGTTGTTTCCGGTTCTCAACGAAGATAAAAGAGTGTTATAAGAACCCCTGAGTTCAAAATTTTCGAATATTGAATAAGCGCCTCCTATCCTTAAACCTAAATTCATCAGTGAATGAAAAACCAGGTCCATTCCGACCCAACCTTCGTCGGAATACATCATCGCTCCGAAATCTACTTCATAAGGGAATAATTCCCTTGCCTCAATAAAAGGTCTTATTCCCACTCCGATGTTTTTAACCGCCAGTCCCAGTTGAATTTCATATTCTGATAAAAGATAAAGGGCGCCGAGATCCACACCTGCTCCCGCAGCATACAGGGTATCGATATTTGCATAAACACCTTTTACTGTAATCCCCAGGGCAAAATCCTGATAAAAAAATCCTTTTCCGATGTTTAAATCCAAAAAATGAACCCCGAAACTTCCATACTCCTGACCGAATTCATCAGTCTTTTTTAAAGACCCTCCATTAAAATATTTAATACCCATACCGAACTGATCTTTCTCATAACCGACATATCCGAAATGTGTATCAGCAATGTAATGAAGATAAGAAGCTGAGTAGTAAGAACCGACTGTATACGCCAAGCCTGCAGGATTATAGGAAACACTGTAACCATCTCCCACCTGTGCATAACCCATACCCACCCGCTGGGCGATCGGATCCACACTCAAATACTCAAATCCTATAGTTGCACTCAGCATCAAGATATATATCGCCATTGCTTCTCCAACAAAAGATTATATTAACAATTAATAGAAAGTCAAGAGCTTTCTGGCTCTACTTCCGTCTCTCCAGAAAGGCGGCATACCACACGGGGTAAGAGTTTCTGCTTTTTAGCCGCCGCATTATTTATAATCTTGGCGAAGATAAGTCCCAAGCCGAACCCCACCAACCCGAAAATTACGGTATAGAGGTCATTAAGACTGTTCCCGATAAAAATCCCGATAAGCGCCATGATAACCGGTATCCCGAAAAGCAGAAACATCGCCGTCAAACCGCTTCTTGGGGAAACCTCAATAACGACTTCATCACCGACATCCAATTTCAAACTGCTCTTTGCTTCAACAATTCGAAGGTCTCCGGCAGGATGGCATAGTTCAGCCGCAGGACATTTTTTACAGGCGTCGCCGGGTTCAATGTTTATCTTCACCACCTGTTCTCCAACCTCAACCACCTTCCCTTTCTCACGCATACAAAAGTATATACCAAACATAGATAATGTCAATGGTGGTCCCGGCAGGAAGGATGTTCACAAAGTATATTGACACTGGGGTTGAAATAGTTATAATATAAACCATGGAGGTTTTTGATGCATAGAGTTTGGATTTTTCTTTTTTTAATAAGCTCTTTACTCTCCGGAGCTAAACGGCCCGGCGCGGTCTTCCTTATGATCTGGCCGGGTGCCCGACCAACATCATTCAGCGGTGCCTTCACTGCGATTGCTGATGATCCCACTGCATGTTATTATAATCAGGCGGGTCTCGGATTCATCGAACACACAATGGTCACCCTCCAGCATGCAAACTGGCTGCCGGGTCTGCATCCTGATATGTACTATGAATTTGCAGGCGTGACCAAACCGTTCAAATTCGGCACACTCGGATTTGACATCATCTATTTGACAACCGGTGAAACAGAAGTCCGCGATGAACAGGGCAGATATCTTGGGGAGTACATCACTTTCGACATCGCCGTCGGTCTGAATTACGGATTTAAATTAAACCCTAAATTGAGTATGGGCATGGGGTGGAAATTCATCTATTCCTTTCTCGTGCCGAGCTGGGTATTTGAAAAGATGCCCGGCCTGGGAATCGACCAGGGAGGTACAGGAGTTACATATGCCTTTGATCTCGGAGTATTATACAAACCGTTCAAGATTCTTTCGATCGGCGGTGCCATTCAGAATATCGGACCAAATATCAGTTACACAGAAAGTGGTTCTTCAGACCCCCTTCCATACACACTACGGACAGGAATGAAATTCGAGCCGATAAATTCCAGAATTATCCGTATCGCCCTGACTGCGGATATAATAAAAATCCTTGTGGGTATGTTCGCCCAGGAAGAAAACTCTTTCTTTGAGAATCTTGCCTATGAACTTGATGAAGCGTGGAAGTCCGTGGGGCTTGAGATCGACTATTACAACTTCATCAAATTAAGAGGCGGATATTTTCTGGATAAAGAAGGTAAAAGGGAAGGATTCACTTTCGGCGGTGGAATCCAAGCCGCTGGTTTTTCCCTTGATGTCGGAATCGATCAGGCAATCTATGATTTCAAGACCACAAACAGAAAATTCTCCCTTTCTTATCGTTTTTAATTCCTAATAATCCGTTGTTGTCATTATCCGCGGACCGATGATACTCTTGACTGGTGCAACCGGCTTCATCGGGAAAAATCTTGTCCCTGAATTAGCAGGGGACCACGCACTGAAAATCCTCGTGAGAAAGACATCTAACATTACCCCCTTCCTAAATCTTAAAAATATCAAAATAGTCTACGGTGACTTGGAAAAAAATATGGGAATCGATGACGCTTTGAATAATACCGAGCTCGTCATCCATTGCGCGGCAAGAACCATAGGCAGGAATTACATTGAATACTACCGAATGAACACCCTCGGAACCGCATATCTCGTACAGGCGATGAAAAAGAAGGGGATAAAAAAAATACTCTATTTGAGCAGCCAGGCAGCCTGCGGACCTGCTACTGGTAAAGCGCCGTTGGACGAATCCGCAACACCTGAGCCGGCTTCTTTCTACGGAATAACAAAAAAACAAGGTGAAGAGATTATCATCAGGAACGGTCTGGATTATATCATCCTGCGACCCGCTGCAGTATACGGACCTTATGACACTGAAATCTTGAAATATATAAAAATCCTGAACCGCGGAGTCTGCCCGATCATCGGCAAAAGTGGAAAACACCTGAATTTCATATATATCAAGGACCTGGTGCAATTGATAATCCGACTCATCTCTGTTCGTCGTTTTGACAAAAAGCTCTATTTTGTGAATGATGGAAATTGTTATTCGGACGAAGAAATATTCGGACAGATCTCGTCCCTGCTTAAAAAGAAAAGCATCAAAATTCATATATCTGAATCCATAGCCTTCTTGTGCGGCCTCTTCAATGATCTATTCCTTCCGCCATCCCGAAGGCTCATCTGGCGGGATAAGATAAAAGAGCTCTCAAAAAAATACTGGCTCTGTTCCAATGAAAGATTAGTAAGGGAATATGGATTCACGCCGGCTTATACTTTCAAAGACGGCATACGCGAGACAATAGAATGGTATCAAAAGAACGGTCTTTTGCGGTAAAATCTCCTCTTGACAGAGGACAAATTGTAATTATAATTAGATAATAATAATATTCAGATAAA
>DRIG01000101.1 GCA_011052815.1 candidate division WOR-3 bacterium
AACTTATAAAATTCGCGAATGCACAGGAAGGCAGACTCGGTTTGATCAAAGCGCAAAAAGCACTGTATTATAAAAAATTACCGAAGAACAAAGTGAAATGCCTGTTGTGTCCCAGGGGTTGTATCGTCGGTAAAGGTAAAAAAGGGTTCTGTCGGGTACGGGAAAACCGTAAGGGAAAATACTACACACTCGTCCATTCAAATCCGTGCGCCGTTCATATCGACCCGATCGAAAAGAAACCCCTCTTTCACTTTCTTCCCGGAACAGCCGCCCTGTCCATCGCCACCGCCGGTTGCAATTTCACCTGTAAGAACTGTCAGAACTGGGATATCTCACAGGCGTATCCTGAAAATACATTCAACATCCTCCTATCTCCTGACAAAATCGTCGAGCTCGCCCTGGAGAATAATGCGCCGACCATTGCTTATACATACACTGAGCCGACTGTCTTCTTCGAATATATGTTCGATACCTGCAGACGCGCGCGGAAAAAGAACGTAAGAAATATTTACCATTCAAACGGGTATATAAACCAGGAACCCCTGCTTGATCTGATTCCCTACCTTGACGCCGCGAATATCGACCTGAAGGCTTACAGTAACGCATTCTATCAGGGAATCACCGGTGGAACACTTTCACCTGTTCTGAAAACCCTGAAAACATTGAAGAGTAAAGGGGTATGGCTTGAAATAACGAATCTCGTCATTCCTTCAAAAAACGACGATGCATCTCTCATAAAAGAATTGTGTTTGTGGGTGAAAGAAGAACTGGGCGACGATGTTCCTCTGCACTTCTCAAGGTTCTATCCCCAGTATAAACTCCAGAATCTACCGCCGACCCCCGTATCCACGCTCAAAAAAGCGGCTGATATCGCCCGTAATGTTGGCATCCACTATGTTTACATCGGTAATGTACCGGGAATTCCTGAAGAGAGCACCTATTGTCCCCACTGTAATAAAGTCGTCATTGAGCGCATCGGCTATGAGATTAAATCAATCAATATCAAAAAAGGGAAATGTGGGTTCTGTGGAACAACAATCCCCGGCGTATGGAAATAAAATCCACCGGAAGTAGCATACCCATCGATTGTGTGTAGCATTTATCACTTGACATAATATATTATTTATGTAAAATAACAATATGACCGACCGCGAATTGCGTGAAGAATTAAAAAAGGGAATAATCGGCAATCGATATCTTCTGGTTGGGGATGAAACCCTTCTTATCAACAATACAATAAGTTTGATAAAAAAACATCTCCAGGTGAACGAAGCATTCGATTTCGAAACCTTTTCCATCTCGGAAATTCCGCTCGAGGAGATGATTGAGAAATTCTACGTTACACCATTCGGCTCAAAACAGCGGTTGATCGTCATAAAAAACCTGGAAGAACTGGATAAGCGGGCTCTAAAGAACTTCGCCGAAGCCATTAACAAGTTATCTTTTCCCAACTGTCTCATAATGACATATCGTGCAAAAAAAGACAACCGCAGAACCAAGAATGTTTATAAAAACATTACCGGATTATTCAAAAAGATTCATTGTGTAACCTTTCAATCCGATAAAAATTTGATTCATAAATGGATTACTTCGAGATTAAAACGGGACGGTTTGACTTTTTCGCCGTCTGTGATCCGTTATTTAGAAGAAGAGTTCGGTAATGATATCACGGGTTTAAAGAATGAAATCGAAAAGATTGAAAATTACCTCTACGAAGCAAAAACACTGCATTCTGCCAGCACGCTTAAAGACCTCGCCAGAGGACTGTGTGACTTCAATAAATATCAGGTGGTCGATATGTTTCTGAAGGGAAGAAAGGACACCATCGAGCATTTCGAGGAATTCAAACCATATTTACGCTCTTATTCGGAAATGGTCGATGCGGTAACAAGAGGACTGCTTTACTATGTCCAGAGAAAACCAAATGTATTGACGGCTCGAAAGAAAGCACTAAGTAACCTGCTTGCCGAAGTATCACGAATAGACCGAAGTGTCAAAAAAAGCTCGTACTTTGTAACGTTGATGTTTGAACTTTTCTTCCTTAAAAAAGGAAATATATTCAGGAAAGGAGGAGCCATAAATGGAAGATAAATGGCAGGAACTAAGGAAAATCGAAGCGCAGCGCACCGACGTGCTCACCAAATTAAAGAGAATCGAAGATAAAAAAGATACGGTCAGCCCGGAAGTGTACGAAAAGGTGAAAAAGGAGTACGAAGAAAAACTTGAAAGCATCGATGCGGAGATGTCAAAAAATGTCGAACTTATCAAAGAACAGCTGAAGCAGATAGAAGAGGAAAACGAACAACTGCGCCGTCTGCAGAAAAAACTGCGGCTTGAGCTCGAAGAGATCGAACTGCGCTATTCAATTGGTGAGTACTCCGAAGATGACTATAATAAACTCAGCGCTGAGCATAAAGATAAACTGGAGGTGGTTGATAAAGACCTGGAAAAGTTACGGGAACGGCAGGAATGGTTCAAAAAATTCATCGATATAAAAGATATTGAAGAGACGATTAAAGAACCTCCGGTTGAAGAAGAGGTTACGACTGAAGCCTCCACCGAAGACATTCAGATTGAAGAACACATTCTTGAAGAAAAACTTCCTGAAGAAGAGACCAAACTTGATGAATTGATCGTGGAAGAAAAAGCGGTTCTACCTGAAGCCACAGTAGAGGAGGAATCCCCCAAAGAAACAGAATCCCCGATTGAAGAAATCCCCACGGAAAAAGAGAAAAGTGTCTCCTGTCCCAAGTGCGGGCATATGAACACCCCTGACTCATGGTATTGCGAGAAGTGCGGCGCCGAAATACTCGATTCTCCGGTATCGGATTAGTCTATATATTCATAAAACCATAAACCACCATGAAATACGCTCCCATTGAAATTGAAAAAAAATGGCAAAAGTATTGGGAGGAGAAAAAATTATTTATTACAAAGAAAGACCCCGAAAAGAAGTTCTATAACCTTGTGATGTTCGCTTATCCATCCGGTGATATTCATATGGGACACTGCAAGAATTACGTCGTCGGTGATGTCTACGCCCGTTTCAAGATGAGATGCGGTTATGACGTCCTCCACCCCTGGGGGTGGGATGCATTCGGACTTCCTGCAGAGAACCAGGCGATTAAACTGGGGATCCATCCGGAAAAATGGACGATGCAGAACATCAAGGTCTCTGATGAATCGCTCAAATCACTCGGAATAAGCTATGATTGGGAACGGGAGATAATCTCCTGCCTGCCCGATTATTACAAGTGGACGCAATGGATGTTTCTTCTGTTGTACAAAAGGGGTCTCGCCTATAAAAAGGAAGCCTATGTAAACTGGTGCCCTGGCTGCCAGACAGTTCTGGCGAACGAACAGGTGATTGATGGAAGATGTTATCGCTCAAACTGTAAAGCCCTCATAGAAAAGAGAAAATTAAATCAGTGGTTCTTTAAAATCACCGACTATGCGGAACGGTTGCTCAATGACCTCGACAGACTTCCCGGCTGGCCGGAGAATGTCAAAAGGATGCAGCGGAACTGGATCGGGAAGAGCAAGGGCTGCGACATCATCTTCAAGGTGGCTGAAAAGGATATCACCTTCAAGGTCTTTACAACACGGCCCGATACGATCTTCGGCGTCACCTTTATGTCAATTGCACCGGAACATCCGATGATCGAGAAACTGATTGACGGCAGTTCTCAAAAAGAAGCGGTCCAGGCGTATATCAGAGAAGCCACCAAAAAAACCGAAATTGAACGTCTGGAAAAAGAAAAGGACGGCGTTTTTACCGGCTGTCATGCCGTAAATCCTATAAACAACGAAAAAATTCCGATCTTTGTCGCGGATTACGTACTTCTGGAATACGGTAGTGGTGTTGTAATGGGCGTGCCGGCGCACGATGAACGTGATTTTCAGTTCGCCCGGAAATACGACCTGCCGATAAGGGTGGTGATCAAACCGAAAGAAGCGGAATTAAAAGAAGAATCAATGGAACATGCCTATGAAGAAGCCGGAATAATGATCAATTCCGGTCAATTCAACGGGATGGATTCGGAAAAAGGTATCACAGCAGTCACGGAATTTCTCGCTCAAAAAAATCTGGGCGGTGAGAGTATCAATTATCGGTTAAAAGACTGGCTTATCTCCCGTCAACGATATTGGGGCGCTCCCATACCGATCATCTACTGCGATAAATGCGGGATGGTTCCCGTGCCTGAAGAACAACTCCCTGTGCTCTTACCCAAAGACATCAAGGATTACGTACCGAAAGGCAGTTCTCCGCTCGGTGCGGTAGAAAGTTTCATCAACACAGAATGTCCTGCCTGCGGTGCTCCGGCAAAACGCGACGCTGATACAATGGATACCTTTGTCTGCTCTTCATGGTATTTCCTCAGATACCTTGATCCGAGGAACGACAAGGAATTCTGTTCAAAAAAGAACGCCGATCTCTGGCTTCCCATTGATCAATACATAGGAGGAGGCAGTGAACACGCGACCGGACATTTAATCTACTTTCGATTCTTTACAAAGGTACTCTATGATGCGGGATACATCAGTGTCCAGGAACCGGCGGAAAATCTGTTCAACCTGGGAATGGTGTTAAAAGACGGTGAAGTCATGTCTAAATCAAAAGGTAATGTCGTCCCGGTGGGTGAATTTGTCCAGAAACACGGAGCAGACGTCGCCCGTCTTACGATTATCTTTGCGGCGCCGCCCGAACGGGAAAGTGAATGGAGCGACGAAGGAGTAACCGGTTCTGAGCGGTTCATCAACCGTATATATCGTATCGTCGTCGAGAACAAACAACACATCCAAAGAAGCAGACCGGAAAAAATAAACGAGGACGAAGAACCGCTTTTCATAAAAATCAATCAAACAATCGCCAAAGTAACCGAAGACCTCGAAACCTTCAAGTTCAATACGGCGATCGCAGCCCTCTGGGAACTCCTCAACGAGCTGTATCTCTCCAAAACAAAAGGACCTGTTTTCGGTTACGGCATCAATGTACTCATCCATCTCTTATCACCTTTTGCCCCTCATCTCGCCGATGAACTCTGGTCGATTGCAGATGGAGAAGGCAGTCTGGTTGAACGGGAATGGCTCACTTTTGACGAACGCTATTTAAAAGACAAAATCACCACAATCGTCATCCAGATCAACGGTAAAGTCCGTTCCCATCTCAAACTCAAGGGTGATATCAATGAACAGTTGGTAAAAGAGATGGCACTGAAGGATGAAAAGATAATACGCCATCTTCAAAATAAAGAAATCAAAAAGACGATATATGTTCCGGAAAAAATATTTAATATCGTGGTTTGATGGCGAAAGAATCACCACAATGATGCAATAAAAAGGAGGACAAGATGAAGAGGAAAAAAAAGAGAAGGAAGCAGGTGAAAAAGGGCAGGAAGGTCAAAAAAGCAAAGAAGAAAAAGAAACTTTCAATAAGAGAGCATACCATCGATATTTTGAAAAGATGCAAAAAACCACTCCATTATAAAGAGATCACTGAAAGAATTAAAAAACGCGGCTACAAATTCCATCGGAAAGATCCTGAGCGTTCAGTATATATTATAATAAACCGCTATCCCAAACTCTTCAGAAAAACAAAACCAGCCACTTATAAATTACGAAAGAAATAAAAAAGGGGGCGCTGCCCCCTTTTTTATTTGATCACGGACAGCAGTAAATCACTTCTTGTTTTTTGAAAACCCTTTCATCTTGGCGGCGTATTCACCCAGTTTCTTTTCAACCAGATAATTGATACTGTCCTTTTCAAAACCCGTCTTTGTTCTTCTTCCCGCTTTGACACCGGTCAGTAATTCGATTCCTTGATCAATGGTTTTGACGGCATAGATATGAAATTTTCTTTTTTTCACCGCATCGACGACTTCCTGTCTTAACATTAAATCATCGACATTGCTTTCGGGAATAATCACTCCCTGGTTGCCTGTAAATCCTTTTGCTTTACAGACGTCGAAAAATCCTTCGATCTTTTGATTCACTCCGCCGATCGGCTGTATTTCGCCGTTTTGATTGACTGAACCGGTAACCGCAAGCTCCTGGTTCAGGGGGATTCCGGACAGCGAAGAAAGGAGGGCGTAGACTTCTGCGCTCGATGCGGAATCACCGTCGACCTCACTGTATGATTGTTCGAAACCGAGTGTTGCGTCAATCGCCAGAGGTTGATTCTGTGCATAACGTGATTTCAAAAAGCCGCTCAGTATCAAAACCCCTTTATTATAAGTCTTGCCGCCCAGGTTCGCTTCCCTCTCGATATTTATGATACCTGCCCGACCTAAGGAAGTCTTCGCGGTGATCTTCGTCGGTTTACCAAAACTGTATCCGCCCACCTGGTATACTGAGAGTCCGTTGACCTGGCCGACCGCCTTTCCTTTTGTTGTAATCATCAGAATATTTTTTTCGATCATCTCCTGAATTTTATCTTCCAGCATGTTGACCCTTCTGCGCCATCCCTGGATCGCCTTCTCGACGTCATCCGCCTCAACACTTTTTTTCTTCTTCTGACGCGCCCAATAATCGGCTTCCCGGATGATATCGGCGATAACGTGAAAACGCGTGGATAATTTATCCTTCCGTCCTGCAATACGCACTCCGTATTCAACAATGTCTGCTATCGCCTCTTTGCTGAAAGGCAGAAGTCCCTCTGTGTGGCAGATGGATTTCACAAATGAAGCGTACTGATTGACGTTCTCTTTATTCTTCTCCATCACCGTGTCAAAATCAGCCTTAACCTTGAAAATCTTTTTGAAGTCCTCATCCCGATAATAGAGAAGATAATAGAGCCACTGAGAGCCGATCATCACCACCTTTACATCAATATTGATCGGTTCCGGCTTCAGAGCCGTCGTGGTGAAGATATAAAAAGGATCAAACGCCTGGATGTCGATCACACCGTTACGCAAAGTCCTTTTTAATGTCTGCCAGACCCCCGGTTCAATAAGCGCATCAAATGCATTGATAACCAGATAACCGCCGTTCGCCCTCAACAGGGACCCCGCCTTAATATTCAGAAAGTCACTGACGAGGATTCCCGGACCTGCGCTGTGTCTTTCGATCGTTCCGAAGAGGTTCTTGTATGAAGGGGTGGTTTCGAAAATTATCGGCTTCAATTCCGTCTCTGAATTATCCACCAGCACATTCACCTGGTACTCTCGGAAGGCGTCCTCTTTACCGTCCTTCTTCAAAAAACGTCCCAGATCCTTCATCACGGAATTCAACACTTCTTTCAGATATGCATCAATCTTTTTGTTGTTGAATTTCTTTTTGACGGCGTCTATCAAATGAGAAACCACCGGTTTGACCATTATTTCATTCAGTCGATGAATCTTCTCGTTTGCTTCGTCCTGAAGTTCCCGTACACGGCCGTAAATCGACGCCAGATCGGTCTCTAATTTTTTAAGTTTTTCCTGAATTTCTTTATACTCATCCTCAGTAAGTTTGCCTTCTTTTACAAGCTTATCTATCTCTTCCAGTTTTGTCGGTTTTTTGTCGATAATCGGAAATATCGCCGGTCGGACAAAAGGACCCGCCTGAATCTGTACCACTTTAAATCCTTCCTCTTCAACCTTCTTTTCAAAATCCCTTAATAAGAGACGATTTTCCTCTTCGTATTTATTGACTATATTCTGTCTCCTCTTCTGATACTCTTCACTGCTGAAGACCTCGGGGATATTCGACTTCAAATCACCGATCAATTTAAGCATTGCATTTTTGAACCTGTTACCGTCACCCGCCGGCAGATCGATGAGCTTCGGCATATCCGGATTTTTAAAGTTATTCACATAAGTAAGGTCGAGCAGCTTCCCTTTCTTAACCTTGATCTCGCCCAGCAATTTTGTTATTGCGGTGGTCCGCCCGGTCCCGACCGGTCCGGTGATGAATATGTTATATCCGGGATATTTGACATTCAGCCCCAATTTAATCGCGTCCATGGCACGGGGTTGACCGATAATTCCTTCATGAGTTTTTAAATCAGCCACTGTTCTAAACTTCAGCAACTTCGGGTCACACTGCCACCGTAGTTCTGAAGGTTTTAACTCTCGAAATTTTCTCATATCGCCTCCTTAATAAAAAATATCTTTACCCGGACATCTATTATAATAAGAAAAATAAGCCTGTCAACACAGTAACCGAAAAATCAGAGGAAAGTATATAATTGACATAATATCATTTTTAACTATAATACTCTATATTCATAACAAGGAGGAAATAATGGCTAAAATAACTATTAGTGTAATTAAGGCGGATATCGGCGGATATGTCGGCCATTCCAGCATGCATCCAAACATAATAACCAAGGCGATACAACTGCTTGATGAACACAAAGACAAGGGGAAAATCGTGGATTTCCACGTAACCCACTGCGGTGATGATCTCGACCTGATTATAACTCATAAACTTGGTTGTGATGCTGGAGAGATTCATAAAATGGCATGGGATATATTTGTGGAAACGACCAATCTCGCCAAGGAATTGAAGCTCTACGGTGCGGGGCAGGATTTGCTTTCCGACGCCTTCGCCGGAAATGTAAAAGGCATGGGTCCGGGGTGTGCCGAGATGGAATTTGAAGAGCGTAAAAGCGAACCGGTCATCATCTTCGCCGCTGACAAAACTTCTCCGGGCGCCTGGAATATGCCGCTTTACAAGATGTTCGCCGATCCATTTAATACAATCGGGCTGGTCATCGATCCCTCAATGCACGACGGTTTTGTCTTCGAAGTCCTTGATATATTTGAAAATAAAACCGTAAAGCTGAATGCTCCGGAAGATATCTACGACCTCCTCTGTCTCATTGGAGCGTCTGAACATTATATCATAAAAGCGGTCTACAAACGGGACGGCACGATTGCGGCTTCGACGTCCACACAAAAGGTCAACCTTATGGCGGGAAGATATGTGGGAAAAGATGATCCGGTTATGATCGTCAGATGTCAGAGCGGCTTGCCGGCCGTGGGTGAGGTTCTGGAGCCGTTTTCTATGGCTTATATGGTCACAGGCTGGATGCGCGGCTCACACTGGGGACCGTTTATGCCTGTTTCAGTGGAAGATGCCCATCCAACGAGATTCGACGGACCGCCCCGCGTCATCGCACTGGGTTTCCAGGTGTCGAACGGAACACTCGTCGGCCCCCGCGATATGTTCGCTGATGTAAGCTATGACCTCGTACGTCAGCAGGCGAACGAAGTCGCCAACTACATTCGGCGTCATGGTCCGTTCGAGCCCCAACGTCTTCCTCTTTCAGATATGGAATATACGACGCTGCCCAATGTACTCAAAAAATTGAAAGATAAATTCAAATAATAACCTTGATTAACTGTTTATTATCGATACTACTCCTCAGCCAGATTGTCGACCCGGGTGCAACCGGCTATACCTTTGTTAAACTCGGAATCGGCGTCAGACCGGTGGCATTGGCTAATGCTTTTACGGCGTTGAGCGACGACGGTAACGCGGTATTCTGGAATCCCTCGGGATTGGGGGTTGTAAAAAGTTACTATGTTTCCGCAATGGCGATGAATCATCTCGTCTATTTCAACTACTACAATTTGACATCGGCGATTCCTCTCGGAAAATACGGAGGTCTGGGATTCGGGCTTTCTTATTTAACCGGCACTGACATTGAATATTCTGAAAGGGGTGAACCCGGTAATGAATTCAAAAATTCGGATATGCTCTTGAATATCGGCTACGGAAAATCATTCACACGGCGCCGGAGAAAAATTGTCTCATTCGGCGGCGCGGTGAAAGTGGTACGGAGTCAATTATACACCTACAGTGCCTATGGAGTGCTCTCAGACGTCGGAGTGATTATCAACCCCTACAAATACATCTATCTGGGGACGGTTCTGAAAAACCTCGGTTCACCCCGCAGATTCATCGAGAAGTGGGAATTCCCACCGGTTAATTTCAGACAGGGAGTGGCGTTCAAACTGCCGTTCAAGGAAAATCATGTTGCTTTCAGCTTCGACTACTCAATCTACCCCGATGTCCTGCCGACCTTTTCTATCGGCGGAGAAATACGTATCCGCTCACCCGAGCTTATGGAAGCACTGGATCAAGGAAAGAGCGGTGAATTCCCGTTGAAGTTCGTGGGCTTTTCCCTGATGGGAGGTTATCAATCCGGCTATGAATCCGGTCCGTGGTCAGGTTTTTCTTTTGGGTTTTCCATAGAGCTGACACCGGGTGGAGGGCTATATCTTGATATCGCCGCCCTTCTTCTTTCATACGGTTATTTAGGTCAATCTGAGCGAATTGCCTTAGGATTGAACTACGTACCGACAAAAGGGAAGTCCAGGAAATAGAATAATCTCCACCCGCATGCCAGATAAGAAATCCGTCGGCGTCAGCCGCGAGCGCGCCATAGATCTGAGCTGAGACGTAATCACTGTCAAAACTTTCAGCGCGTAAATCAAATCCCTGCACAAAGGGAATCACCTTCACCCGATCCGGCAATTTTCTCTTCGCCTCCTCCACTGAATCGAAATATATCCAATAATTGCGCCAGTACTCGTTCATCTCCCTCTTGAAACTCCAGCCGAAATGGGACGGGTAGAGCATCGGATACAGTACATCGACATATTCCGCCATCTTTTCGATAATCTGTCCCTCTGTCTTTAAGGCATGCCATACAGCGAAACCGAACACACAAACTCCGATCTCTATCTCACTCTGAAATTCTTCTTTTACGGCTTTTAAGAATTCTAAGATCGGCGCACTGCGCGGTCCTGTCACATCACTCAATTTGATTCTTTCGATCGCACCATCCGTGGGAAATCGAATATAATCAAAAGCGACCGACTTTATCCCCAGTTCTGTTATCTCCTTTGTAACATCCAGAAGGTACTCCCTGACCTCTTTTTTATAAGGATTGGTCCAGGCAAGACCGTTTTTATCCAGCCAGACTTCACCGCTGTCGTCCTGAATTCCGTAATCATCATAATGACCGAGATAATCATCACGGAAACAGACGATGCGGGCGATGACTTTTAAACCATGCAATGCGGCGTTTTCCAACAGGTAGTCCACATCTATGTACCGCTTGATCGCACCCATCTCTTCGGCGAGTTCAATCTTCGACGGATAAGCGAGAAATCCATAGTCACTTTTGAAATCGACGATTATCGTATTGATCAAACCGGAATCGGCTTTAAGAAACACCTGCTCAAGATAACTCTTTTTAGCCGCCTGATACGGATTTATATATATCCCCCGAATAACAACCGTATCGGGATCAGCGTGAAACAGACCGCAGAGGACAAGAATTACACAGAGGTTCATTTTTCCTGCAATATTCTTTACCGACCTTTACCAGAAGGGCATGATATTCGTTGTAAATCTTCAGGCTGCGTGGAAGGTTGCGTTCAAAGGCATTTCGGATTTCGTCATAAGGTAAATCATACTCAAAAAACTTGTGCCGGGAAAATATTCGGCGTGTATAGGCATCGACAACGAATACTGGTTTTGAAAGGGCGTATAGCAGAATGGAATCAGCTGTTTCATATCCTATACCCTTTATCTTCAAGAGTTCCCGCCGCAGCACGGTACTCTTTTTCTTTTTCAATTTCGTAACATCACCGTTATAATTCTTCACAAAATATTCAAGAAAGGTTATTAATCTCCTGCTCTTTATCTTGTAAAAACCTGATGGTTTAATCAATTCAGGAATAAGCATCCGTTTCTTCAACAGTCTCTGCGGGGTTAAAAGATCCGCTCTTTTTATATTATCTATCGCCCTTGCTACGTTCCGCCAGTTTGTGTTCTGAGCCAGGATCGCCCCGACCATGACTTCAAACGGCGTATCACCGGGCCACCAGTATTGGGGACCGAATGTTCTATAAAGAACTCTGTATATCTTTAAAACCGCCCCAGCGAATCTCTTCCCTGATATTGAAAGTGTATCCCTGGATTTCATAGAAGACCGACCGTATATTCATCTCCTATTGAAGTTGATATTCGAGCAGAACATATTCCGCCCCTTCCCTGTAAAACCGAACGAGTCCGATATCCGGTGCATAAAATTCACACAGATGCGTCTCAGTGGTTGTCGTAGTATCAGAAGATGTAAATTTCTCTGTAATATAAAGTTCTATTTCATACACATCGCCGTCGAAAGCCTCTTCGTAGGAAAAATCCTGCACCTTTCCATTGATACGGTATTCCGCCTTCAACCATTGACCTGCTACATTAAGTGAATCAATGAGAGAATCCTGCCAGGAATTACCGATGACAAGGGGCAGTTCGATTCTCGTCACGAAACTCTCGATAATGGTGTAATCAATACCGGAAAAATTACAGGTGAATTTGTAATATTCTTTGATTGAACCCGGAAGATGCAAAATATAATGCAGTTCACCGTCGAAATCCACTGGATAGCATTCCGTCTGCAGCACGGAATCCACGGCTTCGACTTCAACAAATGCAGTATCTGAATCAGCGGAAAGATATCGCCACCAATTCCCTTCTTTGTAAAGAAAATAATCGGCTGCAGCCCGTTGAATGATGTGGTTTTCACAGCTTAAACAAAATAGAATAACAGTAACCAGAAATAAATAATAGAGTATGTTGCGGAATTTACTCACAAAAATCATAGGCAACCCCCAACTTGATGGCGATGAAACCGGCGTGAGTCTTAAAATCACTCAGACCCTTATAACAAAAAAGCGGATAAACCCGCAGATTATCACTGTGAAAATTGAGTAAAAATCCAAGGGAATAGGCGAATGCAAAACCGTCTTCGCCAGCACCGTCGATTCTGCGGCTTAAATAATCAGCACCGAATGTTATCAACGGTGAAAGACGCCAGTTATTTTTGCTGAACCCGCAATGCATGCCGTATAAACTCACCGAATAGGAACCATTCTTACCGGAATAGAAAGAATTGTCGACATAAACCGATAAATCGCTGATCTTGAAATGATGATTGACAAAGACAGAGAAGGTAACGCCCGATTCGATGTTATGGAATCCGACCGCGGGCAGACTATAACCTCCTTCAACCCCGACAGAAGCAACAAGCAACAGATATAAAAGCATAGTAAATCATATCTGGAATATCATGAATGTCAAGACCATCACATGGGTATATTGACTTATCACCGCTCTTCTGTATAATGTTCTTATGAAAGCAATTATCCTGACCAAACAAGCTCAACTGGAAAACAATCCCCTTGAATTAAAAGAGGTGCCGATACCAGAACCTGCGGATGACGAAATCAGAATAAAAATAGATGTGTGCGGCGCGTGTCGAACCGATTTACATATCGTCGAAGGTGAACTACCACCGCATAAGATGCCGGTGATTATCGGCCATCAGATCATCGGCCGCATCGACAAGACAGGAAAGGATGTCACCAGGTGGCGGATCGGTGAGCGGGTAGGGGTTCCCTGGCTGTACAAGACCTGCGGTGAGTGCAAATACTGTCGGAACGGCAAAGAGAATCTCTGTGAGAAGGCGATGTTCACCGGTTATGATGCAGACGGCGGTTTTGCCGAATACACGGTGGTTCATCAGGATTTCGCTTATCTCCTGCCCCAGAATTATTCTGATTCAGAAGCAGCCCCTCTTCTCTGCGCCGGAGTCATCGGCTATCAGGCGTTCCAGGCGACCGGAATGAAAAACAAAGGAAAATTAGGCCTCTTCGGTTTCGGCTCTTCAGCCCATATTATAATTCAGGTCGCCGTCCACCTGGGTCTTGATGTCTATGTAGTATCCAGAACCGATAAAGAACTTGAGCTCGCCCGAAACCTGGGTGCGAAATGGACCGGACACATCGATGATGATATGGGAACATTGCTCGACGCCGGCATAGTCTTCGCGCCGAGCGGAGAACTGCTCGTTGCAGCACTGGACAAGATCGATAAAGGAGGAACACTTGTTTCTGCTGGAATATACACAACTCCGCTGCCGGGTTTCGATTACTCCCGTATCTGGCCGGAAAAGTGTCTTTGTAGTATAGCGAACACCACCAGAAAGAATGTAATGGCTTTTTTAAAAATCGCCTCTGAGTTTAAGATAAAGACAAGAATCAACGAATACGAATTAAAAGACGCACAACAGGCGCTTCTCAATATAAAGAATTCACGGGTTTCCGGTTCTACGGTTTTGAAGATTCAATAAGGAATTATAAATTTTTTCCGCAATTCAAAAGGTCCGGCTGTAAGCAAGCAGAAATATACACCCGGGGCGCTCTCTTTGCCCTCTTCATCTCTTTTATCCCAGATTATATTATGATAACCGCGCCCTGTTCTTCCCTTTTTAAGGGTTCTCACCACTCTTCCGGTACAATCATAGATAGCCAACCTGAGATAAATATCTTCAGGAAGATAAAAACTGATCCGTGAATAAGTAATCACCGGATTCGGGCGGAGAACAAGAAACGGCGTTCCATAGGGAGAAGTTTCTGTTTCTTTCTCGACAACCGCATAACTTGTAGTATCGATTACAACATCATCAATCGCGATATCGGCGTTATCATCGGCGACGACGTGAAAACCTATGTAAATATTTGACATATCCGCATACTCACTGAGGTCCAGGGTTGACTGATACCAGACCCAGTCTTCCCACGGCCAGGTCACACCTGAACCCACCACGCACACGGAGTCACCGAATGTCCACAGTGTATCCCACGTTGCACCGGCGTCAGTACTCACCTCAACAAACAGATCCCCGTTATCATAGGGATAGACATGCCAGGTATAGCTGCTGATCCACCAGAAAGACAGCTGAATATCATAAACCTGTGAAAAATCAAGCGACAATATCCTCAACCAACCGTCTAAATTATAACCCCAGCCGTATGTCGCACTGAAGCTGTCGGTATGGGCATAATAATCATTTTTACACCAGGGGATAGGATTCGGGCCGCCCTGGGTACCTGATATCTCAAGGGTATCCCAACCAGAAGGTGGAAACGTATCTTCAAATCCTTGGTAGAGCATCGTATCTTGAGGAACAAAATCCGACGGAGAAGAAAAAGGACTCACTCCCGAAGGTATTATCTTACCATCGTAAAACGCCCGCAGGATTAACGGTGATAAAAAGATAAGAATGAAGGTTGCTGTTAAATATCTTTTCATTTTCGACAGAATAGTATAATAAATGCATCCCATTTGTCAAGCTGAATTTTAGAGTCAAAACTCGACATTTACTCCTGAAATAGTCATAAAAAAAGCGGGACCTTTTCGGTCCCGCTTCAAAAGAATAACCCGGTCGATTATTTCACCACGATAAGTTTCTCTGCACACGAAGACTCACCGCAGGACAACCGTACAAAATAGACCCCATTCGGAACATTTATACCGCTTGCATTCTTTCCATTCCACACCACCGAATGATAACCTGATTTCTCATAGCCATTAACCAAAGTGGTCACGTGTTGTCCCGTAATATTAAAGATTTCTAAATTAACCTTTAAGTCACTCGGCAGGTTATAAGTGATGATTGACGATTTAACAAGAGTGGTAGGTGTGATACTAATCTTCAATTGAAGTGATGGTTTCTTGACAGGCACCTCATATACGCCCAAAACTCCAAAAGCATCTAACATATCGTGGACGATCTGCTCCCAGTTCGTCCATGGAACAGGCGTTCTGCCATCGACGGTCCAGAAAGAAGTGGTCGCATCGTCACTCATAATACAAGGATATGCAGTGTTGTCAGTATCTTCAACAACATGATGCGCACTACCATCCGGGGTTAAATTATCAGGGTAAAAAACATTCAACAGGTCGGTGGTGATATTGAGAGTGATGCCGGCTATTTCATCTAAACCTTGAATATTAAGAGTACTGTCTTCAACATAATCCTCAGCAGCGCTGGCGACATGGAAGTTCGTCGTAAGGAAACTTAGCGGGACCCCGCTGTACAATAAATCCTGGGCGATCAGCCAGACCTTTCCGCCACCGTTTATATAAGCTTCAATATTTGCCATATCATTGCTTGTAAGTGTCGGATTATCCCATTGATCATAATTATTCCATATCACCAAATCATAACCCTGCATCGTAGCAAGATCAGGTCCATCCTGCATGGGATCGGTTGTAGGACCGAACCATCCATAATTTCCGGCTCCCAGTATATTGGTTAAAACACTATCCCAGACAGGATCAGGATTTGTTGGTGGGTAGTAACCCGAGCCATCCTCAACGAATAAAACACCCGCCCTCTGTGATGCCGGTCGATAGGGAACCGCCTGATTGGAAAGCTCTGCGCTTACTGTTTTACTACCGGTTTTTACAACACGGGGGGTTGCAAAGACCATAGAGAATGACAGCAGGCATATTATTATTCCTACAATCTTTAACACACGTTTCATAAAACCTCCTTGAGTTGTTCTATAACTAACTCTAAACTATTATATGAAAAATATCTGTTTTGTCAAGAGACTGTGGAAATCATTCTTTTAAACCCGAACGCGTGAATGATTCCATTATCTGCTTCTGCATGATAAAATAGAGAATAATCAACGGCGCGGTGATAAATACCGATGCCGCACAGAGCAGTGGATAATTGGTGGACTCGGCCTGCGCGAAATACGCCAGCCCGGTCTGAATGGTGCGCATTGAATCACTGTGGGTAACGATCAACGGCCAGAGAAAAGAATTCCAGTTCGCAACGATTTGAAAGATTCCAACCGTGATCAACACCGGTTTGGAGAGTGGAAGAACTATCCTCCTGAGAATCTGTATGTGACTTAAGCCGTCAATCTTTGCGGCATCAAAAAGTTCCTGAGGCAGGGTTCGAAAATGCTGTCTGAGAAGAAAGATCGAGAAAACATTCGCACCCCAGGGAACGATCAACGCCAGAAATGTATCAATCCACCCGAAGCGGCTCAGAATCACATACGAAGGGACAAGATAAACAGGCATCGGAATCATCATCATTGCGAGAAACAAAGAAAAGAAGAAATCACGCAAGGGGAATCTCAGACGGGCGAAGGCATATGCCGCAAGGCTCGAGGTGACGAATACCAGAAAAGTCGTCCCGAAAGTCATAATTATCGTATTGAGAAAATATCGGGAAAAATCAACCTGTCGGAAAGCCTCTAAGTAATTGATGAACATAAGTCTCGCGGGGAAAAGAGACGGCGGGAACTTAAGTGCTTCCATCTGGGTCTTCAAAGAAGTGCTGAACATCCAGAAAAACGGCAGCAGCATCCAGAGCGCGCCGAATAATAAAAGGATATGAATCGCTGTATTTTTCCGATTATTCATAATAAACCCGCTCTTCGATAAACCGTTTTTGCACCTGCGTCAAAATAAAAATCATAATAAAAATAACAAAAGCAATGGCGTTGGCATATCCGAGATTCCACAGTTTAAAGGAATGTTCGTAGAGATAAAAAACCACGAGGCTTGTTGTTCCTAAAGGACCACCGGGCGGCTGGGTCATTACATAGACCGGAGTGAAGGTATTAAATGCAATAATGGTCTGGGTCACCAGGAGATAAAAAATAGTGGGCGAAAGCACGGGAATGGTTATATGTCGGAAAACATTCCAGGAACTTGCACCGTCGATCTTCGCCGCTTCATAATACTGTCTGGGTATATTCTGCAATCCTGCAAGCACGATAATAATGCAGTAACCGAGATTATGCCAGACCGCCATGATGCTCAAAGAGCAAAGGGCGATTGAGGGACCGGCGAAAAATCCGGAAAGATGAACCCCGATGCCGCCGAAGATAATTTCAAATAATCCACGCGCGTCGTTCAACCATTTTATTCCTTCAATACCGATAAAATTAAAGAAGGCATTAAAAAGACCACGGTCGGGATTGAATATCCACTTCCAGACCACTGATACAGCGACGATTGAAGTTACGACCGGCAAATAATAGATGGTTCTATAAAAACCGCGCCCTTTAATCTTCTGATTCAAAAGATTCGCGAAAAATATCGAAAGAAAAATCGTCAAAGGGACAACAAAAAGAACATACCAGAAGGTATTACTCAGGGATTGATAGAATTTCGGGTCGATGAACAACCTCGTAAAATTTTTAAATCCGATGAATTTCAGCGGTCCGGCGAGCCCCCAATCAAAGAAACTCATTCGAATCGCCTGCAGGATCGGATAAAAACGAAATACGGCGATTATGAGAAGAGCCGGCAGAATAAATAGATAACCGCTCCATTCTCTGTTTTTGGACATAGTTACGTATCCAGTATTACTGTTGAAATTTCAGATCTTGATGTTTCATTTCCTGGCTTCAATATTTCTTAATTATAATATTCCGCTTCTTGAGTTCCGCTTTTATAAAGCAGCATAATTGTTTCCTCATCCCTAAGTATTCAGGCGGAATAACCCCGTAGCCGGGATGTGTTTTTATACACTGTGTAATGATGGAACCGGTGTATGCGGTCATTCGTGCCATTGACGTAATACTGTTTTTTTTGTCATAATAATCAATGCATACATATTTTCGTTTTTTCCCACCTTTTCTGATTTCAATCTTCAATATCGATATATCCTTTTCACTCCCCTTTTTCAGCACATTCCATAAGTAAACGAGATTGATTTCTTTAAGATTGACCGTACGTTTCTTATAAGGGAGTATCTGGTCTGATAAAAAACCGCATTCAATAATCGTTTTAAACAGACGTGCATGACCGGGATAACGTATCGTCTTTTCTTCCATATTCCTGACGCCCTTCATGGTTCTCAGAAGAGTCCGCAAGCCGTCGGTATAGAAACATTCAAGACGACCGATCGGCGGCTGATTAAATTCTTCAATCCCGCTTAAAGTTTCAACTATCACCGTCTTCTTATTACGCACTATCCTTGTAGGACGGGTGTACTCCTCAACTAAATCCGCCGGCGACCAGGTGATGCGGTAATTAAAAGGTGGTTGCGGAACTTGTGGTATACCGCCGACCAATATCCGCAGGGACTCAATCCCTTTCATTTCGCGGTAGGCTTCTCCCACCAGTATGTTGCTCAGACCTGGAGCAAAACCGGCGTCGGGGACGATCTTAACCTTCCTGTTTCTGGCTTTCCCATCCAGCAAAAACGGATCTTCCGATGCATAAGACAAATCCACCAGATCAACTCCAGCGGCGACCGCACACTTCATTGTATAAAAACCTAACGCCGCCGGCAGAGCACCCACTACTATATCGAACCTTTTAATCAATGTCACGAATCTCTGACGATCGGTGACGTCGACCTTTTTCACCTTCAAACCGAATTTTTCTCTGACAAATTGAAGGGATTTCTTGTCATTATCAAAAACCGTGACCTCGTATCCGGCGGCTTTTAAATCCCGCGCCGCTATTCTACCCTGCATACCGGCTCCGACAACACAGATATTCATAATTTTTATTATACAAAATTATATCGACAAGTCAACCGAGCTTCGATTATTGACAAAATCAAAAAGATATATAAACTCGATATATGACAGGGGTGAAGAATAAAATAGATATTTACACGATAATTGAAGAAATAGAAAGAAGTAATTATGCAGTAATATATAAGGTAAAAGACAACAAAGGTTCACTACGGGTTTTAAAAATCGCGCGTGCGAATAAACTGGAGTTCAACGAACTCATTTCCCGTGAATTCCAGATTCTCTCACAGTTCAAACATCCCAACATCGTAAAGGTATATGACTATAATATCGATGAACAAGGAAGATATTATTCCGTCCTTGAATACGTCCCTGGTAAGGCGATAAACAAACTCTTCCATACCTTTTCCGAAGAATTCATCGCCGCAATACTCCAGACACTCCACGGACTCAGCGCTTTTCACAACAACGGATTCATCCATTGTGATCTGAAGCCGGAGCACATCCTTTACGTTCAAGAAGAAAAGAAAGTGGTGCTCATCGATTTCGGCTTCGCTGGCACCCAGACGGAACTTAAGGAATTCGCAGGGACTGTCGGCTATATGGCGCCGGAAGTCGCCGCCGGCATCGGCGTGGACCAGCGGAGCGACCTTTACTCCCTTGGTGCGATCATCTATGAAACACTATCCGGGGAAAGAGTAGGGGCTGAATATAAATCCATTAAACAGGTTCCTTACGAAATAAATGGTATGATAAAACGTCTCCTTTCAAAAGAACCGGCGTTCAGACCGACAATTCCGGAATTATATCAGATTCTTTCCGGATATTTTAAAACCACCCGGCTGAAGAAAATTCCTTATAAAGTACAATTACCCCAGACCGTCTTCGTCGAGATTCCTGATATCATCGAAAAATTGCTCTCAACCATCGGAACCGCGGTCATCATCATCGGCGACACCGGAGCCGGAAAGACCCGTCTTCTCCATGAAATGAAATATAAATATTTAATGCAGGGATATTCAGTATTATATTACACCCCGGGAAAAACAATCAGTTTTCTGGAATGTATTCAGAACTTTGTCGGTGGGAAAACCATCGACCTCTCTTCAAAAGAAGAAAAATTCCAGATCTTTGAAGAGATAAATCAGAATTTGAAAAAATTTGCGGAAAACAAAACCGTGATAATTATGGTCGATGAAATGAATAAACTATCCGACTATGAACTCGCTCTGTTCCGTTACATCGGTTATGGAATATATAATTGCAATATCCTGTTGCTCGGCACGTCGGAAACAAGTGAACGGATAAAACAACTCGGGTTCCCGTCGCTGCGTCTGCGGCCCTTTTCGATAAATGAAACCGCTCAACTGTTGGAGAAAACATTCTTCTCGCTCGAACCGACAGAAAAGGACATTCCTCCTTCCCGTTTCACGCAGTGGTTGCAAAAACAGAGCGGCGGTGCACCGCTCTTTATCGTCGAGATTTTGAAAAATCTATTTGAAAAGAAGATTCTCAGTTATTCCAAAAACAGATGGCAGATCGACATGGAATCACTGGATAAAGTAAAAATCACCCGCATCGAGAATTTGTTGAAGAGCAGATTCAAAACAGTGGCTCCGAACGAGAAGGAAATATTGAAACTCCTTTCACTCATTCAACATCCCATTGAAACGAATGTAATAAAAGAATTTGTGGGTGATAATATCGATGTCGCGATTGAACACTTGAGAACTGCAGGACTGCTTCAGGAAGGCACCAAAAAAGAGCAGAGAATCATATATATCCCAAACCAGATTTTAATTCAAACGATCAACACCACCTTAACCAGGGAAGAAAAAAATCGTCTATCCCGAAGACTGATCAAGGTCTTTGAAACGACCCTTTCCACCACCAAAGAATATATCCCTGTTCTAACGGTGTTGTGCGATACCTTGAATGATAAAACCAGAACATTCAAGTATGCCATGAAGGCTGCAGAGCAGGCGGCCAAGATTTATGACTATGGTTCTGCCTTGAATCACTACCGTATCGCGATGAAATATGTAAAATCTGTACAACCGGATATGTACCCGGAAATTTTAATAAGGATTGCGGAGATCAACCAAATCACCGGCAACGGTAAACTTGCCGCCGACTATTTCAAAGAAGCATTAAATTTTAAGTCAAAAAAATATAAATATCTGGGCTATGCTGGTCTGGGAAGAATATGTTCATCAACCGAGAAATATCGTGATGCAGTGGCTTTATTGAAAAAAGCCCTTAAGTTCATTCCAGACAAAAACAGCGAAGATTATATAAAAACCGCAAACCGACTCGCTTATTCCCTGATCTTTTCCAATCGGTTCAAAGAAGCGAAGGGTATTCTGAATCAATCGCTGACAACAACAGAAAAGCTTAAAAACAATGAATTGCTCGCCGAGACAATGTATTACCAGGTGGTCTATGAATGGTCAAAAGAGCATATTGATAAAGGAATAGAAAAAGCTCAAGCCCTCTTGAACTTCACCAAAAAACATAATCTTCTAAAGAATTATGCATATGCCGCAAATCTTCTGTTTATGTTCTATCAACACAAGAATGAAAAAAATTTGATGACCGAATACCTGGATGAAGCAATCAAAACCTTCAAAAAATTGAGTCTGACCAACGCCCTTTTAAGTGCATTGAACAATAAAATATATTTTTATTACACCCAGTTCGACCTTTCCAAGGCAAAAGCACTTTCCCAGGATATATTTCTGCGTGCCAAACAGACCAATAATTCCATGATGGAGATAAAGGCGTTATCGATCCTCGCCGACATCAGCGAATTAAAGGGAAAGTTTGATGAAGCAATAGAATTAATACGGAACTCCTTGAAGATAAAACCAAACCTTCCTGAAACAGTCTTCACCATCATCGTCATCTATTGTAAAAAGGGCGAGCTTAAGCCGGCAAAGATACTGTTCCAGGAAAGATTTTCTGAAAAAAACAATATCTATTATTATTTTGCAGCGGCGTTAATTAAACTCCTGGACAATAAAAATAGTGAAGCGAAAAAAATGTTACAACGCGGTGTCGAGTTGTTGAAAAGTGAAAAGCTTGTGCTGTACAACAGACGGGAAATTTACCTCTATCTTATCGGCTCTTTTTATGAACTGAGGGAATTTAAAAAGTCTCTTCAGTATTCAAAAAAATTGATAAAGATTGCAGCCCCTGGTTCCCGCTGCGCACTCCTGGCTCAGATTTTTACAAAACTGATCAATTACCGTCTCTCAAACAGGGAAATACCTGATATTACTGAAGAAACCGAAATATTAAAAAGAGCAGGATGCCTTTATGACTACGCCTATGTAAAACGGCTGGGAATCGAGGTAATTATAGAAAAAGAAGATATAGATTCGATCGATTTACAGAAAACAGTCAAAGAATTGGACGAAATCTCTGAAATCTTTAAATCATTAAACGCCGTGGTCGAACTCCGGAAAAGTCAGGCACTCCAGAAACAGATACAACCGATTATTTACCGGGATTATTCGAGAAAGAGAATCTCGACAGAATATCTTAAAGTATTTTCAAAACTCGCTGAATTAATCAGCCTGAAGCTGGGTGAAGAGAATTTTGCTGAAGAACTTCTCGACCTCATAATTCAGGCGACCAATGCTGAACGCGGCGCCTTTTTCCTCAGAACTCCTACCGGAAAAATGGAGTTCATCGCCGGAAGGCATCTGGATAAAACAACAATCAAAGACGCCGGCGAGGTGTCAAAAACCGCCATCAAAGAGATGAATAAGAATCGGATCGTCTTCACCAGAGACGCCCTTGCTGACCCTGACTTCAATATCAGACATAGTGTGAAGCTCAACAAGATTCGTTCGATTCTGTGTATACCACTGGCGATATCTGAGAATGTCGTCGGCGCGCTCTATCTCGACTCCCGTTTTAAAGGCGTCTTATTTGACCAGGAAGATAAGGACTTTCTTCTCACGGTAGCCAGGATTCTCGCCTCGGTAATCGAAAAATCACGCGCCTTCCAGAAACTCTCTGAAGAGAATATCTTGTTGAAAAACAGAATGGTGGAAGAAATCGGCAGTGGTTATCTGATGGCGAAATCAAAGGCAATGAAGAATGTCCACCGTATGGCTGAAAAGATCGCCCGTACAAATTCACCGGTGCTCATTCTCGGTGAAACCGGTAGTGGTAAAGGAATGCTCGCCCAGTTCATCCATCTGAAGAGTAAAAGAAAAAATAAAAAATTCCTGACCATAAATTGCGGTACTATTCCGGAAACCCTTCTGGAGTCCGAACTCTTCGGCCATAAAAAAGGTGCTTTTACAGGTGCTGTCGCCGACAAAAAGGGATTATTAGAAGAAGCCCAGGGTGGAACGATCTTCCTTGACGAAATAACCAACACTACTCTGGGGTTCCAGGCAAAACTCCTTGAGGCGATTGAAGACAAAATAATCAGACGCGTCGGCGAAACCCAGGTCCGCAAGATTGACGTAAGATTCTTATTCGCCACAAATAAAGATATCGAAATTGAAGTTGAGGAAAACAGATTCAGAAGAGACCTCTACTATAGAATAAATGTTTTCTGCATTGAGTTGCCGCCTCTGCGGGAAAGAGTCAATGATATTCCGGTCCTTGCCCGACTCTTCCTGAAAAAATTCAGCAGAGAGATGAATAAAAACATCAAGGACTTCACGCCGGAAGCGATGCAAAAGATGAAAGAGTATATGTGGCCCGGTAATGTCAGGGAATTACAGAACGTGATAGAACGCGCCGTTGTGATTACTAAGGGAGAGTTCATCACCTACCGTGACATCGGACTGGGAAAGATCTCTGGAATTGAAGTCGTCCCGATTAAAGAGATAAAAAAAGAGGCGATTATTGAAGCCCTGAATACCACAGAATGGAATGTCAAGAAAGCTGCTGAAATACTCGGCATAAACCGCCGAACAATCCAAAGATATATAAAGAAGTATAATATCAAACAATCATCCTGACAACACCCCCTTTCTCCGTTTCACCCGCTCTCCGTTTCACCACTGTCATTCTGAGCGAAGCGAAGAATCTCTTCTTCCAGCGCAGCTCCCTTCCATGCACATCGTGCATCCCTTTGCCCTCTGCCCTGAATCCTGGCACGGATTTTGCATAATAATAGGGTAAAGGAGTTTAATTATGCCGACGCGTCTTAAGAAAACCTGAGGTAGATCCGGTCCTATCCCAGTCGTCCTGAATACATAACAAGCGTGAAAACAACCGGTTACACTTATGACGTGCTAATATTAAATAATCTATTATTTGTTTGCGACGGCTATGCTGGCTTGCACATTTTTGACATTTCAAACCCTCAAACACCGATTGAACTTGGCCATCTTAATACACCGGGTGACGCAATTAAAGTGGCGGTCCGTGATTCATTTGCTTATGTAGCAGATGACTTCTGTGGGTTACGCATAATCGACATAAGCAATCCTGTACAACCCAATGAAGTCGCTTACTATGATACACCGGGTGAGGCGATCTGGATCGCGGTCGATAGTGTGCATGCATATATCGGTGACCTGTCTGAAGGGCTTCAAATAATAAACATCCAGAATCCTTATGCACCTTATTTCGTATCACAATGGAAAGGCCCTGATTTAGCGTATGTATGGGGGGTGGCAGTGCTTGATACTTTGTTTTTTCTTTCTGGATTAGATGTTATTTCCGGCCAGTTTGTAAATCTAACCGTATTAAACATCATTAATCCTCTTAACCCGGACTATGTTAACGGCCTTAATTTTCCTGCACCACCTCATGGGCTGACCGTTACTGACTCCTTTGCTTATATTTGCTGCCAGGATTCAGGGATAAGAATTGTTGATATAAGTAATCCAGATATCAATTTACAGTACTATGGGCGCAGAAATAAAAAAAATTGAGCATTTCTGTATTCGGGGTAATTATCAAAAAACAATTAGCACAAAAGAGTTGGAATCAAGTATCTACTTTATTGTCCTCAAATATAACAACCAACAGATCAGCAAAAAGTTCTTACTTATAAAGTGAAGTGGTTATTCGCAAAGATTGACTCACCCGCCTACCCGATGACCAGCCAATCAGGGTAGTGATAGTGTACTTAATTGTGTGGAAATTTGGTTTGACAGGAAGGAAGAACCCAACTGATAAAGCAAAATATTATTCAGCAATTAAATTTTTAGTAATTTCTATCATTTTATTCTTCTCTCTGGGATTGCTTACAGCAATTAAAAGACACAGAGCTGTTAAGGCATTATCATTAAACTTTCTCTCGCCATTTTTTCTATAAAGATAATTTGATTTTTCCAGAAAATAGACAAAAAGCATTGCACCTATTCTTTTATTACCATCAACAAAAGGATGGTCTTTTATAACAAAATATAAAAGATTGGCTGCCTTATCTTCAATGGTTGAATAGAGCTTTTTTCTATCAAAAGTCTGATAAATATTTTTAATAATTGCGTCAAGTTTACCTTTATATTCCTGTCCAAAAATATCGCCTGCTTCATTTTTAGCAATAAGTTTGCTTTTCAGTTGAGAAATTAGTTTCTTTGTTTTTGAATAAGAAAGTCGGAATTTAGCTTTAGTGCCTTTTACTTTCTTTATTTTTTCCTCATCATATTCATTTAATAATGTTAATGTGTTGGCGTAAACAGAAAGAAAGTTTAGTATTTCTTTTTGTTGTCCAACAAGAAGAGGATGAGTGATCTTTTGCTCAAGTAGTTTTATTGTCTCCTGGAGCCGACTGAATCTATCTTGAGATGAAATAAGCCTTTTCTTATTAACCACATATCCTTTTAAAAGATATTTCCTTAGCACTTTTGTCGCCCAGATCCTAAACTGCGTAGCTCTGAAAGAATTGACCCTATAGCCGACAGCGATGATTATATCGAGGTTAAAATAAGTTAAAGTCCTTTTTATTCTTCTCTTTCCTTCCATTCGAACTGTTTCCATTTTGGAAACAGTTGAATTCTTATTAAGTTCACCAGAGGTAAATATATTCTTGATATGTTTTGATATAGCTGCTTTCTGAACACCAAAAAGGTAAGCAATTTGGTTCAAAGTAAGCCAAATAGTCTCTTTCTCTAATTTCACTTCAACTTCAATATCTCCACCTCTGGGCTTGTAGATTACAATCTGGTTTTTTATTTGTTTTTGGTTAGGCATAGTTCTAATTTCCTTTTTAATTACAAAGCTAAATTTTTGAAGTTCGTTTATAGCTTTTAGATAAATCGCGGTAGCTTCAATAACTCATTTTTTAATTATAGAAAGATTTTTATAATCGTCAAGTACTTTTACACTGATTCCTTGTCACTTTCTGTCATTCCTTCGTTCCACTCAGGACGACGTCTGAGTCCGCCGCTCTTTTTGGCGGACGAAGAATCTCTTCTTCCAGCGCAGCTCCCTTCCATGCACATCGTGCATCCCTTTGCCCCATGCCCTCCGCCCTTAGCCCCTTGACATCCTATCAATCTTTATTATACTATATTAGTAACAGAATGGTAAGGACCGTCTTTTAGTAAAGGAGGAAAAAATGGTCAGGCTCTGTAAAATAAGTATCTTACTGAGTATATCGTGTATTCTCCTATGGGGGGGGGTATACGGTTAACTATACTCCATCACAATTTTCGTTTCATAAGGACCAGGGGTATGATCGCATAAAAGCACCTGGTTTTGTTTTTATCGGCAGGCCTGGTATTCCGGAGCTTCCGGTAATCAGTCTTAACTACATAATTCCCTTTGATGCTACGGTTGATTCATTAATAATAAATTCAGTGGATGTCAGACAGATTCCTGGAGAATATCTGATTTATCCGGTGCAGCTGCCGTATTTCCCTGGTGAGACCATCCCCTGGACCGAGCCGGACAGCACAATTTACAACTACGATGATCCATATCCGGCGAATTTTATTCGTATTGCAGGTGAAGGGGTTCTGGATGGTGCGCGGTTGGTTACGATTGAGATAGCGCCTTTGCAATATCGTCCCAAGTCAGGAAGAATATTTTTATTAAGGAATATAAGTTTTAACTTCGCGTACAATGGGATCAATTCTGGTGTGGTTTTGCCTCAGATTCGGGGTCGTTACGAGCAGATGGTGTATGATGCGGTTATTCGACAGGTGGTTGAGAACGAAAATGAGGTGTTATTGTATTATCGGCGGCCAGTGATTGTTGAAGAGAATCAGTTGGGTGGTGCGGCGCCGTATCCGGTTGGTCCGGCGGTGATCATTACACCTGATGAGTTTAAGCCTTATTTTCAGGTTTATGCTGATTGGATGACGGATCAGGGGATAAGGACGGTATTGATTTCACCGCAGACGATCTATGCGTACTTTGCCGGGGTTGATCATGCAGAGCAGGTGCGTAATTACATCAAACACTGTTATCAGACCGCTGGTGGCAGTTATTTTATTCTGGGTGGCGATGATGACTATGTGCCGGTGAGATATGGAATACCAAAGGATTACCCTGATTATTCAATATGGGAAAATGATTCGATTCCCTGTGACCATTATTTTGCTGATTTAACCGGCAACTGGAACTGTGATTCGGGTGGACCTGATATTTGCTGGGGAGAATTAACCGATGATTCAGCAGACTGTTATGCTGATGTTTTTGTTGGGCGGGTAACTGCCCTTGATACGACCGAGGTAAAGAACTGGGTGAGTAAAGCAATCCACTATGAGCAGAGTCCCGGGGTCAGATTTGATGAGGCATTATGGATTAACGATGGTTTTTATAATCAACAAGCCCATAATAAATTTCCAGTTCATTTCAGTCATCGAGATTGTAATTCGGTCTATGCAGATGTAGCATTTTATGCGATTGATTCAGGTTATGCCTATGTCAATCTTAACTGTCATGGCAATATTTGTGGTTTTACTCCTTACCACTGGGGTTCTGGTCCTAATTATCGTGCGACGATCTACAACTGGTGGCCTGAAGCACCTTCTCAGATGCGAGCAGGCCTTAACTGGTTTACCAATGTCAATAAATACTTTTTTGTTTATGGAATCAGCTGCCACTGCGGTGCCTTCGATGGTTTTGCTCATACAAATGAAGATTCTTCTGACACCTGTATTGCTGATGCCTTTGTTGATACTTATCTTTATAATGCTCAGGGAATGCAGGGTCCATTTGGTGCCTGCGCCGCAGTTTTACAGACCCGAAGCCCGGAATATTTCTGGAATGAACTCCAGACATCTTTTTATGATGCACTCTTTGGCCATCTTGAGGTTTCACCTGATGAAAGATCTGCCTATCTTGGCGTTGCATTAGCCCTTTCAAAGTCCAAACAAGCTGCTCAATGGTATACACAATGGTATTACCGGCATGATTTTTACTGTCAGAATCTATTTGGTTCACCAGTTACTGAAGCCTGGACCAAAACACCTGCTTATATAAATGTTTTTCATCCCACACGTACAATTACTGGACCACAAATATTTACAGTAACGGTTAAAACCGCAGGTTTCCCCTCAGTGCCGATTGCCAATGCCAAAGTATGTCTAAATAAACCTGGTGATGTTTACGAAGTCGGGATGACCGACCTTAATGGTCAGGCAATATTTAACATTGCACCGCAGTATGGTGGTACGATGAAGATTACAGTAACCAGATCGCATAATATTGAAAGTGATTATGACCAATATTATCCTTCACAGACAATCTGTGAGGTATCTCCGGCTGAAGGTGGCGAACAATCTCTTATTTCAAAAGACTTGATTCCAGATGAACTCTGTATTACCAGTATTTCTTCAATAATAAAGAGGTACTGTCGAATAAAATTTGGTGTTGCGGTAAAAGGAGACATCACTTTGGCACTTTACAATCCAGTTGGTCTCTGTGTTCAGCAAACAGTGAAAAGTGCTCTTGCTGCGGGTTATTATGAAGAAGTTATTGATCTCAAAGATTCAGCTGTTGGGGTTTATTTTATCGTTGTCAAACAGGGTAAAGAAAAGGTTAGTAAAAAAATCCTGTTAATAAAGTAGAGGTATTTATAATGCGGTCCTTACCATTCTTGTATTTTAAGGAGAGGAGATGTTAAAGAGGTTTTTATTATTTATTATTATCAGTTTTTGTGCTGGTCAGATCAACTGGCAGATTGAAGTGGTGGACTCGATGCCAACAGGGGCGAATGAGTATTATTTTAATTCGATGGCGTTACAGAGTAATAATATGCCGGGAGTGGTTTACAATCGGGATGATTTTAGGAATGTTATCTTTGCCTGGCGTACTGATTCGGGGTGGGCTAAGGAGACTGTGGATTCCGGGTATTTCTATTATGCTTTTTCATTGGTTTACGATGATAATGATGTGGCGCATCTAAGTTTTTATCGGCGGAATGATTCATTGGAGAGGACCTATCTGTGTTATGGTCGGCGTGATTCATCGGCCTGGCACATAACTGCGGTGGATTCAATTGATGGTTCATTGGGTGGATATTACTGGAATTTCAATACTTCGATTGCCCTGGATACAGCAGGTTATCCCGGGATCGCGTATATTGCCTGGAATCTTGCGGATTCACTGCATTACATAGAATATGCCCATTATAATGGTACTTCCTGGGATACATCAGTGGTGGTGCGCGATACTAACTGGTATTATCGTCGTCCGCTTGATTGGAGTCCATCACTTGAATTTAGCAGTCAGGATATTCCCTATATTGCTTTTCATAGAATTCGCAGTGATGTGCATACTGATACCTTAAAATTAGCTTTTTATGACAATTTGCTGGATCATTGGGTGGTTAAAAATGTGAGTTATTGTGCGATGTCAGGATTTCCTGTTTGTTTGGTTTTGGACAGTGCGGATTATCCCTGCATTGCGCATGGTTATGATGCGGGTCTTGCCTATACCTGGTGGGATGGGGTTGACTGGCATACTGACTACGGGATTGCGAGTATCGGCTGGCTTGAGTTGCGGATTAGGCTTGCCTTAGACAGTAATGACAATCCCCATATTTTATATCGGCACTGGGGTGCTGCCTATCCGCGTTATTGTTATAAAGACAGTATCTGGCATCTGTGCGGACCAGTGGAACCAGACTCTGGTGATGCTAATGTGCAGGCGGATGTCAATATCGTGCTCGATAACCAGGACCAGATTCATATTGCTTATAAATATAATGATTATGTTCAGTTTATCAGTGGTTTTAAGTATGCGGTGGGTACGCTTCAGGGTGTTGATGAAAATTCGGGT
>DRIG01000102.1 GCA_011052815.1 candidate division WOR-3 bacterium
CTTTGCATAATCGTCTATTCTATGCGCCATCTCTTGATGCTCCTTTCTTAAAAAGATTGTGCTAAGATTATATATATATTACGAATATTTGCAAGAATTTTGTAGAGATGAGATGGTTCGGGACGGCCTGGAGATTTACAGATTGGCGAGCCTCTTCAATAATTTTATCACCTCGGCGGGATTGTCCACATTATATCGTGCTTTGGAAAATCCCAATCCGACTTTAATCGAGTAGGCGTGAGGAGGCAGTACCGCAAAGATGTCTTCGTCTGTCCAGTCATCACCTATCGCCATAATAAAATCCCATTTTCTTTTATTCAACCAGTACATCACAGCCCGACCTTTGTTGATTCCCGTATTTTTAATTTCGAGAATCTTACTTCCTTCGAGGATGCCGAGATTGAGATTACCGGTCAGGTTCGTTATCGCATCCTTTAATTCTCCGGAACGTATCAGTGCCAATTTAGGGTCTGCTTTGCGATAGTGCCAGACGAGTGAATAGTCTTTTTCCTCGATGAAAGAGCCGGGTGTACGGTCCACATATATTTCGAGGATCGGTTTAATCTGTTTCTTCCATTCGTTCCCTAAGGGTTCGATGAGCTGCCAGGTACTGTTTTTGTCCTTGATCCAGACTCCGTGTTCCCCGATGAGCCCCAGGGATTCTGTGGGAAACCACTCATTGAGTGTTTCTCTGCGGCGGCCGCTTACGATGACGACGTTGTTTCTGTTTTCCTTTGCCAGCGCCGCCAGCAGTTTTTTTACTTCTTTACTCGGATACGCATCACTTGGATTTTCAGTAAAAGAAGTCAGCGTGCCGTCGTAATCGAGCAGGATCAATCTGCTTTTGCTTTTGATATAATCGTTTATGAGTTGTGTCGTCAATTTCCAGTTGAGTTTACTCATACACAGTTCTTTCTGGAGTTTTTTTATGTGCTGCATTCTGTCCATAAAATCATGCGCCCACCGTTCCACATTATACCGCTGCAGACGTTTCTGCATAACTTTGTTGCGTCTGATCTGCTCGTTCTCAGGCATGACAAGCGCCTTCTCAATGGCTTCGACGATCTCTTCTTTATTATTCGGGTTTACGATTATCGCTTCGCCGAGTTCTTTCGCCGCTCCCGCCATCTCTCCGAGGATGAGAACACCGTGGCCGTTTGTCTTGCTTGCGATAAACTCTTTGGCGATGAGATTCATCCCGTCCCGTAGAGGCGTGACGAGTGCGACGTCGGCGATATTATATAGTGAGACGAGCTTTTCAAAGGGAAGGAAACGATACAGATACCAGATCGGGACCCAGCCGATGTCGCCGTATTTTCCGTTTATTCTGCTGATCAGTTCGTCAACCTGTTTTTTCAGGAGAACATAATGTTCGACATTGGTCCGTGAGGGCACGGCGACGAGAATCAGGGTGACTCTTTTTCTGTAACTGGGATTCCTCTCCAGAAAGAGATCGAACGCCTCCAGCCTTTCCGGGATTCCTTTGGTATAGTCCAGTCGATCGATGCTCACGATGATCTTTCTGTCACCCAGTTTTTTTCGTATCCGGGTTATCTCTTTCTGAACCGCAGAACTGTATGAGGCATTGTGGTACTTCATATAGTCGATGCCCATAGGAAAGGCGTCGACCTTCACCTTGCGGTGGCAGGCGTTGATGTGGCCCAGCACATATTCGTAGCCGAGCAGTCGCCGGACGCTTTCCGTAAAGTGGTGCACATAGTCATGGGTGTGGAAGCCTATTAAATCCGCTCCCAGGATTCCTTCGATTATTTCCGTACGGCAGGGGAGGAGTCTGAAGACTTCAGAGGATGGAAACGGGATATGGAGGAAAAATCCGATCGTCGCATCAGGAAGTTTTTCCCGAAGCATCTGAGGGAGCAGCATCAGTTGATAATCATGTATCCATATTTTATCCTTTGGTTTGGCGATTCTACTGACCATCCTGCAGAACTGTTTATTCACCCTGAGGTAGGCATTCCAGAATTTCTTTTCATATACCACATGTTGTGTAAAATAATGGAATAAGGGCCAGATGATTTTGTTGCAGAATCCATAGTAATAATTTTCCACGTCATAAGGGGAGAGGAAGACCGGATAGCATTTCTTGACGGATAATTTTTTTTCGATGATCTTTTTTTCTTCCTCGAATTTGCTCGACACATATCCGGGCCATCCTATCCAGAGACTTTTATATACCTTATGGAAAGAATCGAGTCCTGTCGCCAGTCCGCCGACACTCGACTGGAGTTTCAGACTGCCGCCCCTTTTGGCGACGGTTACAGGTAATCTGTTTGATACAATCAAAAGCTTACTCATATTTCTGCACCGTATTATATAATATCCAAATTCTTTACTGAGTCAACAGCTGGAGTAATTTTTCTTTTATATCTTCTATTATCTTTGCAGTAGGATTCCGGCTGTACGCAACAAAAGGTTTATTTACGATGATGGATTCAATGATGTTTTCGTCGAATGGTATTTTACCCAGAACCGGAATCTTTCTGGATTCACACCATTTTTCGATTCTTTCCGTATTTTCGATATTTATGTCGAATTTGTTTATCACACACGCCGTACGTACACCGAAGTGGCTTGCGACGTTCATCACCCTTTCCATATCATGGATGCCGGATATCGTCGGTTCGGTCACTATGAGTGCAAGGTTGATTCCCGAAAGTGAGGCGATCACCGGACAACCGATTCCCGGCGGGCCGTCGATGAGCACATAGTCGGCGTTCTTCTTTTCAGCCGTTTCTTTTGCGCGCTGCCGCACCACGGAGACGAGTTTCCCGGAGTTCTCCTCGGCGATTCCCAATTTTGCATGCAGAAACAGACCGTATTCTGTTTCTGATATATACCACTCACCGCTTATATTCTCTTTCATCGTAATCGCCTGCACCGGGCAGATATATTTGCACACCCGGCAGCCTTCACAGGAAACCGGGTCGACGATGAATTGCGGGGAGATGGCGTCGTACTTACATACCTTGATGCATTCTCCGCAACCAGTACACTGCTCCAGGTCGATCTCCGCCTTCGGCATCCCCTGAAAGGAATGTTTTTCTTTTATTCGGGGATGGAGTAATATATGCAGGTCTGCAGCATCTACATCGCAGTCGACGATGACTTTGTTTTTCAAAAGATGCGCAAGTGATGCGGTGATTACGGTCTTTCCGGTTCCGCCCTTGCCGCTTATTATCAGTAGCTGTTTCACTACAACCCCATGCTGAGGAGTATGATTCCGACGATGAGACCGAAGGCGATGTTGAATACCTTTATCAGGATGGAGTCTTTTATTGAATATGAAAGAAGGGGAAGGATACCGTGCCCGTCCTGAATGAACGAACTCGTCAGGAGAATCGAGAACGGAATTAATCCCCGGGAGAACATCGTCACAAATATAAGATGTGGTCCGGATTCCGGGATTATGCCGAGCAGGGCGCTTATAAAGAGAATCCCGAGACGGTTGGTTTTTACGAATTCCGAGAGATCCCAATGTTCAAGACTGATGTGGATTATCAAGAGAGCGAAGAGCGTCCATAAAAATACGCGCCATATATGCTCTTTGAATATGTGGTCCCAGATGTGTTCTTTCAGATAATGGTCAGGAGTGGTTCCGATGATCAGACCGCCGATGATCAGTAAGATAAAGAGGGTTATCTTCTGCCAGTTCCAGGAATCAGGTCCTGCAATACCGAGCACAAGTAATACAAGAAAGATAATGATTAACAAAAGGGTCATTATTCTCTGCACGAGAAATCTGGGGAATTTTTTCCAGAACGACGGATCAAAACACTGGCATTTTTCATCCTCGAGATGAAGAGGAGAGAATCTGCATTCTTCACAGGGTTTGATTTTGAAGAGAGGGACGAGTTTGTCCGTAACCCAGGCGAAGATGATTCCCAAGATGAAGAGAAGAACAAAAAGCAGGAGCGCTGTTTTCGGAAACATCGCCAGCATCACATATGCTTCGTCGCCGCTCGTGGCGATCATCGCTCCGACGATCGCACCAAAGGATATGAGTCCACGAACATAGAAGGTGACATTCAAGAACGAACCGAGGCATCCCGGCGTGGCGCCCAGAAAAGACGCCACCGTGTACTGTCTGAACTTGCCGCCGCGCATTATATGGGACAGTTTACCTTTTGTCAGTACATTGAGATAGTCCACGATCACCATCATTATGAAGACGAAGACCGTAATCATTAGAGTATGACTCAATATATGAAGATATTCAGATATCATACACTCCTTCTTCCAGTCCGTTTTCTATAGTATATCCCTCTTATCCACCAATTCAAGTATTTTTTTGAATAATGTGTTGAACCCTGTTTGATAACGGCGGTCCCTGCTGAATATTGTTTCACCCCGGGAATATGCTTTTGCGATTTCGATATCCATAGGTATTTTGAGAAGGAGTGGAAGTTCTTTTTCGCGGCAGTATTTCTCAATTAATTGATCGCCTTTTCCGCTTCGATTTATGATCACCCCTGCAGGTATCTTTAATTTTTTCAATGTTTCGGCGGCCAGGTGCAGGTCATTTAGACCAAAGGGCGTCGGTTCAGTGACGAGCACGGTGAAGTCACTGTTTTTGACCGATTCAATCACCGGACAGGAAGTTCCCGGCGGAACGTCGATGACGGTGATCTTCGACCGTGCATCCTGGATCTGTTTCTTGAGCACCTTGATGAGCGGGGTCGCCATAGGTTCCCCGACATTCAACCTGCCGTGAAGAAAATTGATTCTTCCCGCCCTGCCTTTTTCTATCAATCCGATTTCCCTGGGGATTTCAGAAATCGCTTTTTTCGGGCAGAGAAGGGTACAGCCGCCGCACCCGTGACACAGTTCAGCAAAGATTAATACGTTGTTCTTCATTACGGCGATTGCATTGTAGGCGCAGACTTCGGCACACTTTCCACAAAAATTGCATTTCGTGAAATCGACGGTTGGAACCATGATATTTACTCTTTCCGTATCATCGATTATCGGTTTTAAAAAGAGTGCGGCGTTGGGCTCTTCGACATCACAGTCCAGGAAATAAAGTTCGCTCCCGTTGTTTTTCAAATGTTCTTCCAGAAAAACAGCGAAGTTCGTGGAGAGCGTGGTCTTTCCGGTTCCACCCTTACCGCTTGCAAATGATATAATCATACCAGTCAGCGGGTTTTAAGTTTTTCAACAGAACGTGACAACTGTGATATTTTTTCTCTAATCCGTTCTATTCTGTTCCTCAGATCCTTCACCTTCCATGTCCCGGAGGAATCGTCTGAATCGTTCGGGGTTATAGCATTGAGCGGACAGACGTTTACACAGTTTTGACAGCCGATGCATCGGCTGTCATCAATACGGGCTTTATTCAGGTGGATCGAGATCGCATTCTTAGGGCAGCTGTTCAGGCATAATCCGCATCCCGCACACAGCGCGCTGTTCACATACATTGTTTTCCGCTTCACGTCCGCCATAAATAATCCTCACCACCCAGAAAAATTGTCGTCTTACTTACCTGAGATTGCTGAAATTAGATTCGGTGGCACGAACCGTCTGCAGAACAGGGAGGAGTGTCGCATGGTTCGCCTCTGCCGCAGCACGTTGCACCGGAGCTTTGGCCGTTTCCCATTCTGATTGCACCCGGTGTGGATATCTGCTTCACCAGATTTTTCGAACCGCAGTGCCTGCAGTTGAGCTCGACCTTTTCATCTCTGCTTTTGAATAATATTTCCGTAATCTTTCCACAATCCTTACATTTATATTCATAAATAGGCATATCTTTTCCTTTGTTCAGTCATTTATTGTCTTGTCATCTTAGCCCCGCATTTGGGACAGGATATTTGAACACAGGGGACACCTCTTTGATGAGGTATCGTGGCGCCGCAGGATGGGCAGATACATACACCGCCGGGACCTGCTCCTCTGCCGCCCATTCTGCCTCGGCCCTGGCCGCCGCGACGGCCGCCTGCACCTGGTCCCATGCCACGGGGTCCTGTTCCATCACCTCTTGGCATTTTTACCTCCTTGTATTATTGCTACATATTCAATGTTCATTCTTATGCTCTTTACATTCTGTATGACCGCCTCGGGCACGGTCACAAAGGGATTCACCACCTTTAAGCGTACCATTGATGATTTCATCGATTACATCGTCGACCCTGCCAGTGATGCCGAGCACGGTCTCGATACCATACTGGACAAACAGATTCTGCGCCCTGACGCCCATACCGCCGGCAATGATGCACTCCACACCTTTATCAGCGAAGTACTGAGGAAGAAATCCCGGGCTGTGGCCTGGATTCTCAATTACTGTTCTGTTCTGAAGCTTACCGTCTGAAATATCCACGAGTGTGAAGTGCGGGCATCTTCCGAAATGTGGGGAGACCGAGTTGTTCTCAGTCGAGATCACGATCTTCATTCTTTCTCCTCCTTGTTGTCGGACATTATCTTTTCGACGATTTTATTGAAAGCATTCGCGGCTTCAGAATCGGGATGATGCATGATGAACGGTTTTCCTTCGTCACCCAATTCTACGATCTTGGGGTCCATTGGGATTCTGCCGAGGAAATCCACACCGAGCTCTTTTGCTGCTTCTTCACCGCCGCCTTCTTTAAATAGAGATATTTTTTTACCGCAGTGCGGGCATATCAGACCGCTCATATTTTCGATGATGCCGTAAATCTTGAGATTGAGTTTCCGTGCGAAATTGACCGCCTTTTTAGAGTCGAGTAGAGAAACTTCTTGGGGGGTCGTTACGATGATCGCGCCGGTCGCCGGAATCAATTGGGCTACAGAGAGCGGTTCATCTCCGGTTCCAGGCGGTGAGTCGATTATCAAATAATCGAGTTCGCCCCAGACTACATCACCCAGGAACTGCTGGATTAATTTCATCTTTAAAGGCCCTCTCCAGATCACCGGCGTTGTCTGATCCTGCAATAGAAACGACATTGAAATGAGCGCAAGATTTTTGGTGACCGAAACCGGTAGAATTCTGTTGTCGCCGGCGGATTCCAGTTGTCTGCCTTCAACCCCGAGCATCTTGGCGAGATTGGGTCCGTGGATATCAACATCCAGCAATCCTACTTTTAGCTGCCGTTCGCTTAATGCCAGACCCAGATTCACCGCAACAGTGCTTTTACCCACTCCGCCTTTGCCTGAAAAGACAAGCAGTCTATTCTTTATTTTATTTAGGTTTTCAACGATCCTGAGATTCTCATCAGTCTTTTTTTGCTCCATTTTGCTCCTTTGTTCCTTTACATTATAGTGATTTATTTCTTCTTTTCAAGTTCTTTTATCCTTCTGTTCACCGCTTCAAGCTGTTGTTTCAAAAACTCTTCCTGCTGTTTGAGTACCTGGAGTTCCTGTTGAGGCGGCATCTGTGCAAAGGGAGGTGGAGCCTGCATCGGTGCATTATAGAGCATCGCCATTCTTCTGCCCATGCCGCGTCCCATCCCACCCATGCCGAAGCCGAAACCCGGCCCTGGCGGCATTCCATAGTGCGAGGCGACATTCGGCCCTGTCGTCGGTTTCAGTTGTCCTGCTTTGTATTTTTTAACAGCCTCTTCCACTGTGCCGAGTACACCGGTGATAACCTTGACTCCCGCCGCCTGAAGGGTTTGAAAGGCATTGGGCCCGCAGCTGCCGGTCAGTACAAGTTCGATTCCTTTGTTCGCAATCAACTGAGCGGTTTGAATACCTGCGCCGCCCATAGCAGCGACATTGGGATTTTCAAGTACTTCTGATTCCATGGTGTCCGGGTCGAGTACAATGAAAAAAGGAGCACGCCCGAAGCGCGGGTCGACCTGGGATTTCAGATCCTGACCCGTCGACGAAACAGCGATTTTCATTATTCACCTCCTGAAAGTTCTTTTTCCAGTTCTTTTATTTCATTTCTGATTCCCTGAAGTTCATCTTCAAGGACCTCTGCCTGGCCTTTGAGTATATTTAATTCCTGCTCCGGTGTTATCGGAGCAGCACCATAAGGTGCATAATCAGGATAAAAAGGCGGAGTGTTCTGTACCGGTTGAGGAGCGGGTTGCGGAAAAAACTGATTCACAGCCGGTTGATAAGGATTGTATCCGAACCAACCTGGTGAAAATCCCATTCTCAACCAGCCGGGTAGTCCGGTCAGGCGGAACCACCATCTATATCTATGGCGACCCATATATCACCTCCTTAGTTGTTTGCAGTATTCGGTGCTTGGGGTACTGAAAAACCGGGATACGCATAGGGATAAGCTGTACCATATCCATAATATGGAAATCCATAGTATGGAATGGTTGCGGCATACTGCCCTGCATAAGGACTTGCCCACCACCAGCGGGGCAGCCAGGGAAAGTTCCGGCAGAAAGGAAACGGGTTTCCTCTGCCAGGCCATCCCATAAAGGGATGAACAGGATAATTATAGGGGCCGAAATTGAACCCCCACCATCTAAAGCCTCTTCCAAACGGCATAATGACCTCCTTTCTGTACTATTATTATGCAAGAATCATGCCAGGATGATGGACTATTGATTTTCCGGGGAATTATATGAGATATAAATACTTTTACATATAATTTAAAGTGATTTTTTAGATTACTTAAACCGGGTTTGTTTCATTTTTGAAACACGAATCCAGGAAGGTGTTTTTCTGGTAATATATAAAGCAAAACCTTGTTTCAGCAATGAAACGAATTTCAAATTTGAAACAAGGTCTTGGACTTTATGTTCTCTTCAGACCCTATTTTACTGATTCTATTATCTTTTCAATGAAAGCACTTTCCGGCAGTGCACCTTCAAATTGGGTGGTCTCGTTTATCACGACCTTGGGTACGGCATAAACTCCGTATTTCTGGGCGAGCTCAGGAAATTCCTGGGCATTGATCATATCCGCCTTGATATTTTCGTTCTCCAGTGCCATCTGATGGGCTAATGATGCAGCCGGCGCACAATAGGGACAGGATAGTGTAACAAAGACCTGGATGTGCACGGGTTTTGACAGGGTCTTCAGTTTTTCTTTTGTTTCCGGAGATAGGGCGGAGTCAGAGGTGGAGACGATCTTGATCGCATTCAAAAGTGTGGCGAACTCATGGCCTGCCGGGATACCGTAAAGTCGGATTCCGAAGTCCTTTTCACCGAGCACAAGTGTCACGGGAACTTTATCAACATTATATTCCGCGACTTTTTCTTTATCCTTGAGGTAATCGTAGAATTCTATGGTTATCTTGTTTGAAAGCTCAGCCACTTCTTTTATCAATGTTTCATTGTCTTTACACGTGGGACAGTCGTATCCAGGGACACTGATCTTGTCGTCACGGGTGAAGACGACGAGTTTTACCGGTTCTTTCAGTTCTTTGAAGAGATCGGTCACTTCGCCCTTTATTCTTTCTTCTAAGAAAGGCATCTGATTCCTCCTTTGTTTCTTTCTTTTGTATCTTTGACACAGTCAACGCCTTTAAAGTTTATTATTAAAATTTTCCGTCCATCCTGAATTCGGCGATATCGAACCAGAACCCGGAACCGGTTAATTGATCATACTCCGCCTGGAGGAGATCATAGTGGTACTTTTCTTCCTCAATTATTTTACTGAATACCTGCTTTACTGTCTGGTCTTCTGTATTATCCACCAGCTTCTTATAGTAATCAATGGAATCCCGCTCCAATTCCATACCGATACGTAGCGCCTCAAGGTCACTCGCACGTTCTTCTTTTCCCTGTTTTTCTATACGTGCTTTCAGTTTATCAAGTACACTCTCTTTATTGCTCTCTTCCTGATTCACGTATTTTTTCCATTCTTCACCGTCAAGGGCGGTTGTGAAGATTTCGCCGAATTTTTTGATGTGTTCGGTTTCATCCTTGGCGAGTTTTTCAAAGACCTTTTCGCCATATTCATTGTGCGTCATCTTCGCCGCTTCTTCGTAAAAACTTCTGCCGTTGATTTCCATGGTGGTGGAATATTTTATGGCTTCAATCATTTCTTCGGTTAATTTCGGCATCTTGGCACTCCTTTCATTTATATTTTCCACAGGCCGTGGAGATTACAGTATTCACGTACGCTGGCATCCCCGGTTTGAACCGTAAATAAAGCCTCTGGTTTGCCGCCCGGTTCGAGGAACTGCCGATATGCTTTACCGCCGGCGAGCAGCTCTATCCATTCGATATAGTGTTTGTCTTCCATGGGGTGGGGTACACTGCCGACCTTTACAAGAATACCTTTGTTGGTCTTTTCGATTACCGGGACGTGTTTTTCTTTCGCCGCATCCACGGTGTTTTCTTCCATCAACTTCATGGGTTGATTACAGCAGACGAGCTCTCCCACACCTTCATGGAGGAGCTCGACGATATTCCCGCATATTTCACATTTATATATCTGCAGTCGTTTCGTCATCTTGGACCTCCTTACATACTTTCTTTTATCTTGGTAAGCCTGGTGAAATGTCGTCTTTCTTCTTCGATGATTCGGTCGATCAAGTCGTGTTTTTCAGCGGGGACGAGTTTCTTTATGTCGTGGTAGTATAATATCGACGCCAGTTCAGTGTCGATCGCGAAATTTATCGCATCGACGGGACCTGTGATGCTGTTTATTTTTTCAGCGAGTTTTTTATCGTCGAAAATGATGTTGTCCGCATACGCACGCAGATATTCGAAGTATTCTCCGGGATAATTTTCAAACGGTTCGTATTTTTCGATCTTTGAAGCCATATCCTGAAAGATCTCTTTATGTTTTACTTCCTCGTCCGCCAGACTTTTAAAGAGGGTGCTGGTTTTTTCATCAGGGACTTTCTCAGCCGCCTTGCGATAAAAATTCTCGCCGTTTTCTTCAATCCTTACGGCGAATTGAAAGACTTCTTCTGCTTTAAATACAGTCATTGTTACCTCCTTGTATACTGTATATTATATCAGGTTCAACTCTTTATGTTTTTCCAGGACACTGTCGGCGAGGCCGTCCAGCGCCGTAAATGCTTCTTTCCCCGGCCTTCCTTTGATCACCACCGGTGGAAGAATTTCTACTTTCAGATTTCCCAGCATGCCTTTAATCACTTCCGGCATCCTTCCTCCCCAGCCGTACGAACCGATGATGGAAGCGAATCTGGTTTTCGGCCTCAATGCGTTTGCAAGATAAGCCGCATACACCGCAGAGGGATGGGGACCGGTCAGAACCGTCGGCGTGCCGATTATGAGTGTGGCGGCGTCGACCAGTGCGATCGCCAGCTCTCCGATGTCGGTTCTGGTGAGATTAAAAGGTTTTACTGTGATATTTCTCTGTATGAGGGCGTTGATCAGATGAGCCGTCATCTCTTCCACACTGCCGTGCATCGAGACATAAGGTAGGATCACTTCGTTCTTGACGTTGTCTGATATCCAATCTTTATAGGCATTGATGATGAAATCGGGATTTTTGTGGATCGGCCCGTGGCTCGGTGCGATTATTTCTATCTCGTATTTCTCAAGTTTTGTCAGATGTTTCTTGATGTTGTTTCGAAAGGGCATCATGATTTCCGCATAATAGCGCTTCGCCGAAGTATAGAGATTTTCTTCCTCATCGGCATAGAGTTTACTCGTTGCCAGATGTGAACCGAAGAAATCACACGGAAAGAGAATCTTATCCTCCTGCAGATAGGTCAGCATCGTTTCAGGCCAATGGACCCATGGAGCGATGATGAACTCAAGGGTTCTGTCACCCAGCGAGAGTGTTTTTCCGTCTTCCACCTCGATGATTCTTTCTGCTTCAATAAAGAGATGTTCAATGCACATTACCTTGCCTTTTGCAGTGGTGACCAACTTCGCTTCCGGATACAATTCAAGAATTCTCGGGATGGCGCCTGCGTGGTCCTGTTCACTGTGATTGGAGATGACATAGTCGATATTCTTCACCTCGAGGGCATTGAGGTTATCGAGAAGGACCTGTTCTTTGGTCGGATCCACGGTGTCGATGAGTGCGGTCTTTTTACTTCCTTTGATAAGATAGGCATTATATGTCGTTCCCTCAGGCAGGGGAATCAACTCATCGAAGAGACGTCGGTCCCAGTCAATGGCACCGACTGAAGAGATTTCCGGTTTGATTCGTCGAACACTCATGATTTTACTCCTCCTTTTTAAATTGGTCTTTTCCCACTCCGCAGAACGGGCATACCCAGTCTTCAGGCAGGTCTTCAAACGGTGTTCCAGGCTCTATATTGCTGTCGGGATCACCTTTTTGCGGATCATATATATACCCGCATACTGTACAGATATACTTATTCATCTTTTTCTCCTCGTTTGCTTTTTCTTCGGCATCAGGTTCTGCAATATAGGTTGTCGCGTTTTTCGGCACTTTGCCTTTCAACACCCTGTGGTAGTATTCATAAGTCAATGGTTTATCTTTGGCTGTTGTTTCCGCGTCCACAAGTTCACCGACGAACAGCGTATGGGTACCCGCATCCATCGCGGCTTTCAACCGACACTCGAGATACCCGATGGTTTTGTCCAGAACAACGGGTGCGCCCGTTTCACCGATCTTATATTTTATACCACTGAACTTATCGATTTCTCTGCCGGTTCTGAAACCGAAGAGTCCGATGAGTTTCAGAGGTGTCTCTGTCGAGAGGATGGAGATCGTAAAGACCTTACTTTCCGTGATGTATTCATGGGTGAGGTTCTTCTTGTTTATACATACCCCCATCATCGGAGGTTCAGCCGTGAGCTGGAATACGGTGTTGGTGATCTGACCGTTGAGTTTATTCTTTTTTACAGAACTGACGATATACATACCGTAACTTATTTTATGGAGGGTTTTCAAATTCATCCTTGTTTCCTTTCTTACAAAAGGCGTTTTTCGCCTTCTATTTTTTTGATTTCCGTTATATCCTGGGTGACTTCCAGACAGCCGAGATACCGGCCTTCGCGATTGCGCACCGGGAAATAACGGATATAGATCAGGCGGTTGTTGAGCGTAATCCAGAATTCCGCTTTATCACTGGTGCCTTTTTTGAAGTCGTCGAGAATCTTATTGACGACATGAACGCTCTTTTGAGGATGACAGTTCTGAACCTTACGTCCGATCACCGCCTTGGTACGGGGAAATATTCTTTCTTCCGCCTGATTGAAGTACCGCACTGTATCTTCTTTATCGACAAACGTAATATCCACGGGAAGGCTGTTCAACATCATTTCAAGCTCTTCCGGGTTGAATGCACCTGTCTCGAATTCAATCATATCTCCTCCTTTTATATTATCGGCGGTTTTGACCGCTGATTTTTCCACCCCGGTTTTTGCGGAACCGGGTGTGAAACAGCAGTAGCCGAGTTCATCGAATTCTTTTTTAATCTCAGCCCACTCCTCCTCAGAAATCACCTGCAGGGCAGTGGGAAAGAGGATGTTGTTCTCTTTGTAAAAATGATTGGCGAGCGTTTCGGCGAGTGCGATTGCGGTTTCCTCAAGGAGAGCCGTGTATGTGGAAAATTCCATTCTGTCGAAAGAAGAAAAAGCGTTGTACAGCTTCTTCTTGATCTCCCTTATCTGGTCGTGATCCATCCACATCATCTTCGGCGGTTGTTTGATGCCGTGCTTTTCGAGATAAGGGAAGAGGACGTTTTCTTCCCGTACGTAGTGGCTTTCCGAACTCCGTAAATGGTCTTCGATATGCTTCAGTTTTTCCGGTGCGTTTTTCTTTTCATCTTTGATTACGGTTATCACTTTCTTCAATTCATCTGCAAACTGCAGAACTTTTTTATGCTCTTCCATGAGGGTATGAATCGGATGCCCCGGCGGAGCGATACTCTTTTCCTTCTCAAGTGATTCCTTCATTAAACTGATATGCAGATCACAGAGTTTATGAATCTTCTCGGGCTCCATTCCTTCTTTTATCAATTCTTCTTCGGCTTTTGAAATTTCACGAGGGGTGACGTCGCCGATCTTTTTTTTGAACTCTTCTTTTAGTTTTGCGATATCACCGCCTTCGTGTAATTTTTTGATCAACTCCTTTAATTTTTCTTTTTTGCTTTCTTCAGACATTTAGTTTCTCCTTGATATTAATATCGCGTCAGCCATTTTACCAGTTCTCTCCCAGTAATTCGAAATAAGCCTTAGGATGGGCGCACGCGGGACATTTATCAGGCGGTTCGGTTCCTTCATGGATGTAACCGCAGTTACGACAGCGCCATTTGACTGGTTTTTCACGTTTAAAGACGCGTTTCTTTTCAATATTTTCGGCAAGCGCGAGGTATCTTTTTTCATGTTGTTTTTCGGCTATAGCGATGTGTTTGAAGACCTCGGCGATCTCTTTGAACCCTTCTTCCTCGGCGGTCCTGGCGAATTCGGGATACATCGTAGTATGTTCGTAGTTTTCTCCGGCAGCGGCGGCTTTGAGATTTTCCAGGGTCGTGCCGATCACGCCGGCGGGAAAAGATGCGTTTATTTCGACTTCACCGCCTTCCAGAAATTTGAAAAGACGCTCGGCGTGTTCTTTTTCATTATCAGCGGTCTCGGCGAAGATTCCTGATATCTGTTCATAACCTTCTTTTTTCGCCTTTGATGCGAAATAGGTATAACGGTTCCTCGCCTGGGATTCACCTGCAAAGGCGGTTAAAAGATTCTTTTCGGTTTTAGTTCCTTTTAAATTTTTCATTAAAAACCTCCTTATTATTGCTGTTGCGCCATTTTTTGTTTTTTTACGCTGTAACCAGTGTTCTCTATCTCTTTTATTATCACTTCTTCATCAAGATCACCGTCCACCTTGATCAGTTTTTTGTTGAGATGGACTTCGACCTTCTTTACACCGGAGACTTTTCTCAACGCCTGTTCTATGGTCATCTGACAGTGTTTACAGGTCATATCCGGGACATAAAAGGAATGGTCCATTTCACTTTCCTTCTTTTTTCTTTTTATTGAATTTAAAAGAATGACGAGAAGCAGCAGGATCGTCGCTGCGAACTGAATCACATAAGGTACTTTTTCTCCGGGTGACATAAATTGTTTCATCGTCGTTCCTTTTGTGAAGAGATCGAGTAATAACCCGAAGACCACGGCACTCGTTATGATTGAAGTCAGGTAGAGGAGCAGAACTCTTTTACCGATTTTCTTGCCGACAAAGGCGAGGGTTATCGTATTGGTTGCTGGACCGGCGATCAAAAACGCCAGCGCTGCTCCGGCTATCAGGCCTTTGCTGAGAAGCACCGCGGCGATCGGCACCGCACCGATTGCGCAGACATAGAGAGGTACGGAAATCGCCAGCATCAGGGGATAGGCGATAAGAGGATTCGAGAGATAGGTACTCGCTATGTCAGTGGGAAGCAGGGCGGTGAGTGCTCCACCGATGAGGATACCCAGAAGAAGTGTTTTACCGAGGTCCTGCGGCAGGATTCTGAATCCGTAATACAGCCCCTGTCTTACTCTTTCCTTGATGCCGAGATGGGGATGGGAACCGTGCCCGCTGATTTTGGTGGGTTCTTCTTTTTCAAAGGTGTAGACCAGTACTCCGACGAGTATCCCGGCGATGAGTGCCGCCAGAGGTCTTGCAATCGTAAATACCGCTCCGAGAAACGCATAGGTCACAAATATCGAATCGATACCGGTCGTCGGCGTGGAGACGAGGAACGCCATTGTCGACGCCTTTGACGCTCCGTCTTTTCTGAGTCCCGCAGCAATGGGAATTACACCGCAAGAACATACCGGGAGCGGAATGCCGAAGAGCGTTGATTTTATCACCGGGATGAATCCCGAGCCGCCGAGATGGTGCTTGATGAATTCCTCACCGATGAATGCATGAATAAAACCGGCGATGAGCATTCCAATTAAAAGCCAGGGGCTTACGACCAGAAGGAGCGCCCAGGTTTCAACGACGATTCGAATCAGTAGATCAATCATCACGACTCGCTAAATTCAAAAGACCTGTTCCACTGCTTTGACTTCCGGGATTTCTTCTTTCAGCTTTTTCTCGATCGCCATTCTCAAGGTGAGGGTGCTCATCGGACAGCCGGCACAGGCGCCGGTCAATTTAACCTTAACTATTCCGTCTTCAGTAACTTCGACCAATTCAACATCACCACCGTCTGCTTGCAGTCCCGGTCTGATCTGTTCCAGGACCTTTGTTACTTTTTCTTTCATTTTTCCTCCTTTTTTCTATTTATCTTTTCCGCTTTCATCTTAAAGCCCGTTTACACCGAAAGGTTCAGCTTTTTATCACCCTTTACTGTTCTTTCTCTTATTCCTTAAGCAGTCTTTGCAAATTCCCTTGAAATAACCGTGTACCTCTTCAATCTTATGTCCGTTGATCATCTTTTTGCCGTCGCCGAAGATCGGGCAGGAGATCTCAATGTCGATGATCCTTCCACAGATTTTGCAGAGAAAATGGTGATGGGGGGTGGTGACGATATCGTAGCGGATTTCCGTACCGGTGATCGTCTCCGCCGCAACCAGCTTGTTCTCAAGGAAGGCGTTCAGGGTGTTATAGATCGTCGTGATCGAAATTGTGGGGATTTCACCTTTAAGCGCCTCATAGATCATTTCCACGGTAGGATGGCTGTTTATGTTGTCAGAGAGATACTCGATCACTTTGAGTCGGGGATAAGTGGGCTTTAATCCTTTTTCTTCCAAGCGGCTCTTTAATTTTTCCATTTTTGTAATTGTTTTCATTCTGTAATAATTATAACAAAAATTTACGGTTTGTCAAGGGGTAAGATGATATCTCTTGTGATTTCGGGGATTGGTGGTGAGCTATCTCTTTTTTATGCCGTATTTCTTCGTTTTACGCCAGAGTGTACTACGGGATAATTTCAACTGATTTGCTGCTCTCTGCAGGCTCCAGTCGTTTTTCTTTAATGCTTCGTGGATTACTTTTTTTTCGAGTTCTTCGAGCGGATTTTCCGCGGAGATGATGCTGTGGAACAGGGAGTTTGATTCATCCCTGATGTCGTCGGGAAGGTGGTTGACCTGGATGATCTTACCTGAACAGTGGATGAAGGCGTGTTCGATCGCATGTTCCAGCTGACGTACATTACCCGGCCAGGGGTAATCGAGGAGAATATCGAGGGCGTCCTGGGAGATTTTGTTGACCCTTTTATTGAATTTTTTGTTGAATATAGTGATGAAGTGCTCGATGAGAAGAGGGATGTCTTCACGCCGATTGCGTAGCGGCGGCAGGGTTACGGGAACGACGTTCAAACGGTAGTAGAGGTCTTTTCTGAATTTACCCTGTTCTGTTTCTTCTTTCAGGTCTTTGTTCGTCGCTGCGATGATGCGGACATCGACCTTTTCCGTTTTCACTGCACCGAGTGGTTCAAAACTCTGTTCTTCGAGCACCCTGAGCAGTTTCGCCTGGATGGAGACCGGGAGTTCTCCTATCTCGTCGAGAAATATCGTACCTTTATCAGCCAGTTTGAATTTCCCCGGTTTATCGCTTCGGGCGTCTGTAAATGCACCTTTTTTATAACCAAAGAGCTCGCTTTCCAGGAGTGTTTCCGGCAGGGCGGTGCAGTCCACCTTGATGAACGGTCGGTTTTTTCTTGATGAGTTATAGTGGATCGCCCGTGCGACCAGTTCTTTTCCGGTGCCGGTTTCTCCGATTATCAACACCGTCGTGTCTGTGGGACTTATCACTTTCAAGAGATTGTATATTTCGCGCATTCTTTTGTCTTTACCTATAATATTATGGAAACTGAATTTTATATTCAATTCTTCCCGCAGATGTTTAAAGGTTGAGAGGTCCCTGAATGTTTCAACCCCGCCGATGATTTCACCTTCTTCGTCGATCAATAGTGCAGTGCTCACACTTATCGGTACGATTTCACCGTGGGCGTTGATGATTTCTATCTCATAATCAGAGATCGGTTCTTTCGTCTCCATGGTTTTTCTCAAAGGGCAATTTTCATTGCACGTGGTGCTTTTCAGTATTTCATAGCAGTGTTTACCGAGAACCTCTGCGGCTTTGAAGCCGGTTATCCTCACGGCGGCGGGATTGAAACTGGTGATCCGCCATTCATTGTCAATGGTAAGCACTCCGTCATTGATCGAACTGAGGATCGCTGTGAGGCGTGCTGTTTCCTTGTATAATTCAGCACTCAACCTGTACATCTCTTCAAGGTCGCGGAAGTTGATGATTAAGCCGACGATGTCGCCTTTAATGTTTTTAAGTGCGGTTGCGTTTATCAATATATTTATTGTGTTCTCATCTGCATCTTTTATCTGACCCCTGAAATTCACCAGTGGTTCACCGGTCTTTAAAACTTTTGCCAGAAGGGAATCTTTGTTACATAATCTGCTTTTGAAGAGCCGGCTGTAGTCCTTGCCGATGACCTCGGCTGCATTATAGCCGGTTATGACTTCGGCTCCTCTGGAAAAGCTGATGATTTTGAAATCTTTATCGAGTGCGATGACGCCGTCGGAGAAGATTTCAGAAACGGCTTCCGCGGTGTTGTAACGTCGGATGTTCATCTTTATAAGATTAAATTGAGGATACCGCCGACGATAAGAGCCGAGATTATCATTATCGCAGCTGATTTGAACATATCGATAATCCCGAGTTCTTTCAGAAGCACGACGAAGGTCGCGACACAGGGGAAGTACATGGTGAGGAGGACGCTTGCGATGATCAGCTGCTTTAAACTGAGGGACAATGGAGCGAGCATACCTACGGCGATGTCTTTTCTTAAGAAACCGATCACCAATGCCGCGACCGCCTCAATCGGAAGTCCGAGAATATTGGTGACCACGGGTGCCGTTAATCTGCCGAGAAAATTGATTATCCCTAAGGAATAGAGGAAATTCACGATCAAAACTCCGAGAAGGACGAAAGGGATTGCATCCTGGAGAAACCATCTGATTCTCATCCACACTTTTTTTATCAGCCCCTTGATATAGGGGAGACGATAGGGTGGAATTTCCACGAAGATCTCCGGACTTTCTCCTTTGATGAAGATATTCATCAAAATGCCGGCGGCGAACCAGACGACAAAGAGCGTGAAGAAGACGGGAAGCAATCCTCTCACCCCGTATTTTCCGATCAATCCGAATATCATCGCGAGCTGAGCCATACAGGGAATGGTGATCGCCATCAAGGTGGCGGCGATGAATCGTTCTCTTTTTGATTCCAGTACCCGTGTTCCTAAAGCACCGGGCACATTGCACCCCAAACCGAGAAGCATGGGAACGATCGCCATACCGTGGAGCCCGACCGAGTGCATGAACTTATCCAGAAGCACTGCCAGACGCGGCAGATATCCTGAATCTTCCAGAAAACTGAGTACAAGATAGAAGGCAATTACATACGGAAGGACCGCGGCGAGCGGTACGAAGAGTCCGGTCGTCAACAGACCGAATGATTGACCGAAGTCGATCTTTCCATCGATGAGTTCACCGATGAGAACATCATGGATTATCCCCTGACCGCCGAGTATGTCGGAGAGTGCGGTCATCACAGGCAGCCATAGATATTCGAACAGCGGTTCAAAAAGGTACCTGATCAATCCTTCTCCGATATTGCGGATGATTATAAAGAGAAGGATCAATATAATAAAGGCGATGGGCAGTCCGGTCCAGGGATGGATCGTCAGGTCACTCAACCGCTCACCAAAGGTATGGTGTTTATGTTTGATCGTCTGCACCCGATTGATGATCTTGCCGATTTCGTGCCATCTCTCTTTATTCTGATATTGATAGGTGCCTTTTTTTGCTTCATTGAGACGGCTTACCAGTTCTTTAATCCCCTGACCTGTGATTGCGATCGTGGGGATGATCGGGACACCGAGAATTTTCTGGAGTTCTTCGATATCAACGGTGATACCGATATGTTTCGCCTCGTCCCACAGGTTCAGGGCGATTATTACGGGAATATCTTTTTTCAGAAGCTGGAGTGTCAGATTGAGATTCCGTTCGAGGTTCGTGGCGTCGATGACATTGATCACCAAACTCTCTTTTTCTTTGATCGCCTGTTCGAGCATCTTGACCGCCACCTTTTCGGCTGGAGAAGTGGGGGTGAGGCCGTATGTCCCCGGTACATCGATGACCTCGATCTTGTTTTCGCCCGAACCCAAACATCCTTTACAGAATTCGACGGTGGTTCCAGGATAGTTCGAAGCGACGACGCTGACGCCGGTCAGACGTGAGAAAATCACACTCTTGCCGACATTGGGGTTGCCGATCAACAAAATTTTTTTCATTTTCATTATTGTTCGATTTCCACGAGTACCCGGTGCGCCATCCCGAAACCGATGGCTACCTGGGTGTTGCCGGTGCGTACGATCACCGGACCTTTCATGAATTGGGCACTCACTTTTTTTATTCGGACGCCGGGCCTGATCCCGAGGGTCTCGAGTTTCCTTACCATCCCGAAACCGCCTTTGATGCTTTTCACCGTTGCTGTATCACCTGATTTCATCTGGGTTAAATCAATCAGTGCCATTTTGATTCCTCCTGCGTGGTTTCTGGCATTTTTCACACAAACCGTATAGTTCCATCCGGTGAGAATCGACGAGAAAACGATATTTTTTCGCAACCTTGTTCTGTAATTTCTCGATCTCGGGATTTTCGAATTCTATTATTCTGCCGCACCGCCGGCACACGAGGTGATCGTGATGCCCTGCCCGGTGTGCAGGTTCAAATTTCAATATTCCGCTTCCGAAATCACAGGCAGTCGCAAGACCGAGTTCCACAAGAAGATTGAGTGTCCGGTAAACCGTGGAGTAGCTGATCCCCGGATTGAGCCTTTTGACCTCTTCATAAAGGCCTTCCACACTGTAATGGCGGTCCTGTTTCATAAAGTAGTCAATCACAAAAGATCGCTTTGAAGAACGTTTCAACCCTCGATTCGATTTCAATCGGTGGAATTGTTCTAAAAGCTCGGGGGTTTTCATCCCACCTCGCTTTTTTTTCTTCTGGTCAATGGGTGCATTCTTTTTTATGTTTTTGATTTTGAATTTCATTTTCATAATTATAATGAAAAACCGTCCGCTGTCAAGAGATGATTTTCCTGACTCCTCTCCACTTTTTATCATCCCTCCGCCCGCTCTTTTGTCATTCTGAAGGAGTCTGCCCCAAGCAGACGACTGAAGAATCTCAATGACTAATGACTGATAAAGATTCTTCGTTTCACTCAGAATGACAGAGAAAGAAGGCAAACTCAGATATTGTCCTGAGTGTAACGAAGGAATGACGGAGAAAAAGGCCTTTAAATAAAAAAGAAAAAAGTGGAGAGGAGTCAGCATTGAGGATAATTGACAAGGTAGCAGTTTCGAATATAATCGACGATGCGTTCACTTTTGAAACTTAAGAAATATCTGCTGAAGTATCGATTCCGGATATTCTTCGGTATTCTTGCACTCATTGTCATTGACCTGCTCCAGTTGTTGATTCCGCGCGTTTTGAAGAATGCGATTGACAGACTCGCTGTGGGAATGATCGAGGTTTCAGGGCTTGCGTACTACTTTTTGATTATAGTATTAATCGCACTCGCCATCGCCGTGGGTCGGTTCTTCTGGCGCTATTTCATCATAGGAACATCCCGAAGAATAGAGCGGGAGTTGAGGACGGACTTTTACGCTCATCTCCTGACACTCGATTTCAGTTACTTTGACAGACATAAGACCGGAGATTTGATGGCACATGCGGTGAACGACATCAACGCCGTACGGATGGCGCTGGGATTCGGTTTCATCATTATGATCGATGTTTTTATTCTGGGAGTCGCGTCCTTGATAATGATGATTAATCTCAGTCCCCGCCTTACCCTTTACGCCCTTATTCCCTTTCCTTTCATCGCCGTAATCTCGACGAAATTCGGCAGGATGATTCATCATCTTTTTGAAAGGGTGCAGGAGGCTTTTGCAGTTTTGACTGAACGGGTGAGAGAGAATCTTTCCGGTATCAGGGTCGTAAAACTCTTTGTCCAGGAACAGGCGGAGATCGCGAAGTTCAGGGGTTTGAGTGAAGAATACGTGCAGAAAAACAAGAAGTTGATTACAGTATGGAGTATGTTCTTTCCCCTGATTATGCTCTTCGCCGCGATCGGTGAGGTGATCGTCCTCTGGCTCGGAGGAAGGTATGTGATATTCGGGGATATTTCGATCGGCTCTTTTGTTGCATTCGTCGCCTATCTGCAGATTCTGGTCTGGCCTATGATGGCGATCGGCTGGACCATAAATCTTTTTCAACGGGGTGCTGCATCCCAGCGCAGAATAAACAAGATAATGAGTGAAAAACCTCAGATCATCGACGGCACTGAGGATGTTTCCAGTTTCGTCGGTGAGATCGATTTCAAGAATATTTCTTTCACTTATCAGAATAAGGAAGTTCCTGCTTTAGCAGATATTAATCTTCATATAAACGCCAAAGAGTTCATCGGAGTGACAGGACCGGTCGCTTCAGGAAAGACGACCCTGGTGAATCTTCTGCTCCGTCTTTATGAACCAGACAGCGGTGGGATTTTCATAGACGGCAAGGATATTAGAAAGACCAGGATAAAGAGTCTGCGTCGGAGCATCGCCTATGTACCCCAGGATACATTTCTCTTTTCAGATACGATAAGGAATAATATCCTGCTTGGAAACGACCGGGCGAGCCAGGAGGAACTCGAGAGGGTTTCACGAATCGCCCAGATCTATGAGGAGATAATGGCATTTCCCGAAGGTTTCGATACTATGGTGGGTGAGAGGGGAGTTACTTTGAGCGGTGGTCAGAAACAGCGGATCGCCCTCGCCCGCGCCCTGCTTCTCAATCGTCCGATCCTTATTCTCGACGATGCCGTCTCTTCGGTCGATGCGGAGACCGAGTTGAAGATTCTTGAAGCGATAAAACATGAATTAAAGAAGCGGACTGCGATCGTCATTTCGCATCGCGTGTTCGCCCTCCAGGACGCCGATAGAATCGTGGTGCTTGATAAAGGCAGGATATGTGAACAGGGGACTCATCAGGAATTGATAAGCGCCGGAGGTATGTATAGTGAGATATTCAAGCGCCAGCAGCTTGAGATGAGGTTGAAGAAGATATGATGCACCATCACCATTACGGCGAAGCAGAAGTCGGTAAAGTTTTTGATTGGAAGATTGTCACGAGGCTCTTCAAGTTGATGAGGCCTTATTTAAAATATCTGCTCGCCGCGACGTTCTTTTTGATAATCGCCGCCGGTGTTGAGATGTCATATCCTTATATAACCAAGATTGCGATCGACGATTACATAATCAAAAACGGCAGAAAGGTGACTGGTGTGCACGGACAGTCGGGTTTTATAAAAATCGACGACGATTCATACTTCGCGAGTCAGAAAGACCTGGAAAGAGTGGATATGGGGGTGCTGCGCAGATGGGAGAAGGAAAAACGGGTAAGCAGTGAGAGATATTACTACACTTTTGTCGACCGGCTCGATGAAAAGGCGGTTTCAGTCGTCGCTTCTCATCCGGAGTTGTTCGAGCAATACGACAGTCTTATCATTATATCATACAGTGATTTAAAGAAATTGAAGCATTCAGAGGCGTCCCTTGTCAGGAAGAACGATTTTTCCGGGGTGGTGAGGATTGTCCTTATCTTTCTCGTCATCGTGCTCTTCGGAGGAATCGCAAATTACAGTCAGATATACCTGTCTCAGCTTGCCGGCCAGTTCTTTATGCATTCGTTGCGGGTGAAGATATTCAAGAAACTGCAGAGCCTGGACCTCAGGTTCTTCGACCGTAATCCCGTGGGCAGGCTTGTGACACGTGCGACCAATGATGTCCAGGCGGTAAACGAGGCGTTCACCCAGATCTTCGCCCGACTCTTAAAGGATTTTCTGCTTCTCGTCGGCATTGTGGCGATTATGCTCTCGATGAACCTACGGCTTGCCCTCATAGCATTCACGGTCATTCCTTTCCTTTTGTTGATTACTTTTTATTTCCGCCTCAGGGCACGTTCGATCTATCGGAAGGTGAGGGTCAAGCTCGCCCGGTTGAACGCCGCACTTCAGGAAAATCTATCGGGTATCAGAATAATCAAGATATTCAATAAGGAAAAAGATAATTTGAGAAGATTCGATGAGATAAATGAAGACTATCTGAAGATAAATTTAAAACAGGTTTTATTGATGTCGTACTTCAGGCCGGTTATTGAAATCATCAGTTCTTTAGGCATCGGCATCGTGCTTTACTATGGAGGCGGCCAGGTGATCGCCGGTAAAATTTCTTTGGGGATACTCGTCGCATTTATCTCCTATGTGGAGATGTTTTTCCGACCGATCAGACAGCTTACCGAATCATATACCCTGCTTCAATCCGCAATGGCGTCAAGCGAGCGGATATTTTTGTTGCTTGATGAAGAGAGCAGGATAAAGTCCGCTCAAAACCCCGTTGAGTTGAAAAAACTCAGGGGGGAGATAGAATTCAAAAACGTCTGGTTTAAATATGATAAAGAGTGGGTATTGAAGGACGTATCATTCAAGGTCTTACCGGGAGAGCACGTGGCGATCGTCGGCTCGACCGGTGCCGGTAAGACCTCCATCATCAACTTAATTTCGCGTCTGTACGAAATCAACAAGGGCAGTATCCTCATCGACGGCATCGATATCAAGAAGATAGATCTGGCGCCTTTACGCTCCAGAATAGGTGTCGTGCCCCAGGATGTCTCTCTTTTCGC
>DRIG01000103.1 GCA_011052815.1 candidate division WOR-3 bacterium
AAAAAGTACGAATAGTGGTGGTTCATTTACGTCCCCGATAATGGTTAATGACAGTGCAGCAGTATATCATCAGAAATATCCTGCGATTGCGGTTGATTCTTCGGGACAATATATTTTTGTGGTGTGGCAGGATTGGCGGAATGTGCAGTATGAGCCGGACATATATTTTTCGCGCAGCACGGATGGGGGTTTAACGTTTCTGCCGTCGGTGCGCGTGAACGATGATCTGGATACCGCCAATCAGTGGTATCCGGTGATCGCCTGTGATAATTCAGGTCAAAATGTCTATGTGGCGTGGATGGATCAGCGAGATACACTGCATGGCTGGGATGTGTACTTCAGCCGCAGCACAGATTATGGCCAGACCTTTGAGCCTAATTATCCGATAAATGATACAGCAACAACCGGAAATACACCGCAGGACTATCCGAGTATTTATTATAAAAATAACATAATTTATGTTGTTTGGCATGATGGACGAGATCCCTCTGGTGGATATTTTGCCAGGAGTATTGATAATGGTGTAAGTTTTGGTCCGAATGTACGGGTAACTGACGATCCCTGGGCTACGGGAATGTATTCAAGTATAACTGCTGATGATTCAGCTAATGTTTATATTATCTGGCGAGATTATAGAAATTACAGTACTTATGGCCATGATATCTATTTTGCCTTCAGCAGTGATAGTGGTCAAACATTCAATGGGAATGTATTGGTGAATGATCATCAGGGTATTGAAAATGCCTGGGACTGGGATCCGAGTATTTGTGTGAATGACAGTGGAAAAGTCTTTGTTGCCTGGTCATCAACGCGCAATGACCCGTCATTTACCAACTTTGATATCTACTGCGCCTCAGGCAACTATGTCGGTATTGAGGAGTACCATAACCCACAAACATCCCTGGCTTTCCAGTGTTATCCAAATCCGTTTATACGGATGACGAATCTCATCTGTGGCATAGGACATGGTGCAGAGAAAAATCCCGTCAGCGTCAGCATCTATGATGCGAGTGGTCGTATGGTAAAATCTTTTACCCTTAATCCTCTGCACTCTGCTTTTAGCATCACCTGGCATGGTGATGATGATTACGGGCAGGAAGTACCTGAAGGTGTGTATTTTATACAGTTTTTATGTAATGGTCACAAATCGACCGAAAAAATTGTAAAAATAAAGTAAATAAAATTCTACGTTAATTATTCTACCCCCGGTGACCAATCCGGGGCATTGGCGGTAAGCACGCTGGTCAATTTTCTTTTTCGGGAACCATCCCAGTTCATTGTATAAAGCTCATATCGCCCGCTGCGGTTTGAAGTAAAGACAATGTGTAAACCGTCCGGAGACCAGGACGGTTCCTCGTTGTTTCCCTCAAAGGTGAGACGAATGGGCGAAAAATCATACGGATCAGTAATGTAGATCTGCTGAGAATTATCTTCTTCACGGGATACATAAGCGATAATATCTCCGCGCGGAGACCAGGCCGGTGAGGTGTTATAATCGCCGTGATAGGTCAAACGTCGGACATTCCCGCCGTGAATATCCATAACATAAATCTGGGGATTGCCGCTTCGGTCTGAAACAAAGGCTATTTCCCGGCTGTTCGGTGAAAATGTCGGTGAGGTGTCGATCGCCCGATTATGCGTCAATCGGCTCAACTTCTTTGTCTGCAAATCCAGAAGATATATCTCGGCGTTCCCGTCTTTTGTCAAAGAAAGGCAGATCTTGGTGCCGTCCGGAGACCAGCACGGCGCGAAGTTGAGCCCCCGAAAGGTTGAGATCGTCGTTATTTTTTTCTTCACAAGATCAAAGAGATAAATAACCAGACGATCGCGGGAATGTGATGAAAAGAGAAGCCGTTTGCTGTCAGGCGCCCACGCCGGAAAAAGATTGTATCTGCCGTTCTTGGTAAGCGGTGTAAAATTGAAACCGTCGTAGTCGATCATCGCCAGTTCCTTGCCGGTTGAGGTCCTGTAAGAAAAAGCGATCCTGGTGCCGGCGATTCCTTTTTCTCCGGTCAGCGCCTCGACGATGTCGTCGGAAATTTTATGGGCGATGCTCCTGAGTTCGCCGACGATTTCATAGGAATTCTGTGTGATTATTTCGTGACTCGGAAAATCCTCAAGGGTGATGGAAAGCACGGAACCGTTCCCTTCTCCCTTGAGAACAACCGCCTGATTTTCCTTCTCAGGAACCGCACTGGTGTCAGCATAGATATCAAAATAGAGTGAATATTCCAGATCGTTCTTTATGACTATCTCGATATTCTTTATCCGGGTCAGCTCCTCATCTGACGTATTATCAGAACTGCTGAAAGGAGTAAATACTATATTAATCTTACCGCCGCCGTAGTCGGTCAACCGCAGATAAACATCCTGGGCAGAGGATAAACTCAAGCAGAAAATTATGACAATAAAAAATCTTTTGAATCGAATCTTCACTGGGCGGTCAAAAATTCAAGATGTACCTTCAGATAATCATCGGAAAATTCTTTGGGCAGAGGCGGGAGTCTCTTCGTCAGTGTTACCGCACGTATCGTCGTTTCGTTGTAGAGATCATTACCGGAATTCTCTTCGAGTCTGACATTATAAATCCTGCCGTTTTTGTCCACCTCAAAATAGACGACCGTCTTCAAAACGACGTCTTTTCCTTTAAAAGGATTCTTCCAGTTTTTGTTGATTTTATTAAGGAGGATATTCAGATAATAAGAATAAGTGAACCCTCTGCCGCTGCCCGTGTATACGGTCGGTTTTATATCCGGCAGACCTTTTTTGATTTTCTGCTTGTTCTTTTTCTTAGTTATCACTTTATTCTTTAAAGGTTTTGGTTTTTTATCGGGGGGTGCTTTTTCTTTTGGAATTTCCTCCTTGATCTTTTCCGTCTTTTCCTCCTCAACGGGTTCTTCAATATCAATCACCTTAGGTTGGGGTAGAGGTGCAATCCGAACCTTCACGACGTTGAACTCAGGCAGCGGAGTTGAAGAACTCCTGCTTACAAATATCAGAATCGAAAAAATCGTCAAATGCAATATAAATGAAATAATATAAAACCGATTCATTCCCGGGGTATTTCTGCAACCAGACCGAGTTCTTTGACACCGGCGTTCTTCATTCTTCCGACGACTTCGATAACGTATCCGTAATCCACCTTTTTATCGGCACGCAGATAAACAATAATACCCGGTGGTTTACCCGCAATCATCTTTTTGAGTAAAGGTTCAAAATTTTCCACGGAAACACGATCATTGTCGATAAAAATATCTTTATTCTCTTTAATTGAAACGGTGATACCCTCTTCGTCGTGAGGCAACGATGCATCGGTTCTCGGCAGATTAACGTCGATACCCGGGGTCATCATCGGTGCAGTAATCATAAATATTACAAGAAGGGTGATGCTCACATCGGCTAACGAGGTAATATTGATTTCAGAAATTAAACCCTTAGTGTTCACTGTTCAATAATAATTTTTCACGCAGTTGAATAAAAATTTCATGAATGAATTTTGTCAACTCGGACTCAAAGTTGTTTACCCGGCTGCGGAAGATATTGAAGAAAAGGAGAGCGGGAATTGCAACGATCAAACCGTAGACGGTCGTTATCAATGCATCGGAGATGCCCGGGGCGACAATCGTGATGTGCGCCGAACCCCGCGTTCTGATATCCAGAAATGCCACCATGACCCCCCAGACGGTCCCCAGCAAGCCGAGAAAAGGGCTGACACTGACAATGGTGCTCAGTACGGGCAGAGAAGCCTCAAGCTGTTTCATCTCTTCAATCTTCGTTCTCTCCATACAGAGTTTTATATTGTCGGAAAGACTTTCGAGACTGCTGGCATGCGCATCACTCTGACCTTCTTCTGGCGCCGACACGGGAACAGCCCGCTGTAAGCTCTTTTTCAACTTTCTGTACCCTTCGATACCGCTGCGCAGAATTCTGCCGTACGGGTTGTCATTCAAGAGGTTACCCAGATTATCCCATTCTTTCACGGTGCGGTGAAAACGATAGGAATCAAAAAATCTCTTACTCAACTTCTTGATGCGCGCGAAGTCATACAACTTTTTAAAGAATATCGACCACGACCAGATGGAAAAGATCGAAAGAACCGACATAATTATCTGGGCGGCCAGGCTTGACTCCAAAAATATTCTTATGATATTCATCGAACGGCTCTCCTCTGCTGGATTTTAATCATCTGTTTAATTTGTCTTTCGCCAATGTCGCTTCGGCGGAGTTCGGGAAATCTTTTACTACTTTATTGTAGTACATCTCTGCGGACTTTCGATCTCCGGCAGACTCGTATATGATCGCCATTTTATAAAGTGCGGTAGGTATCTTATTGCTTGCCGGGTATTTATTTATTAACTTCTGAAAGGTATTCACGGCATCCTGACTTTTACCCATTGCGGTGTAGGATTCACCTATCCAGTAAAGGGCATTATCTGAAAGCGGCGAATCAGGCTGAAGTTTAAGGTAGGATTCAAAACCGCTGACCGCTTCCTGATAATTCCCCTGAACATAATTTAAATAAGCCGATTCATAAATCATCCGTGATTCAGGACTGATCGTCGAGATGTCTTCACTGTCTGAAGGAACCTTTTGTCGGGGTCCAAGTTTTTCATAAATGCGCAGAAGCTGAGCCTCTGTATCACTGAGGCGTGAATTGAGCATTTCTATCTTATCGCTCAACTCATTCGATTTTGTATAGAGATCAATCCGAAGACGGGCGAGTTCTTCACTTTGCTCCTGAAGCATGCTGTCGAATTTTGATGTATAATACTTCAGGCTGTCGAGCTGCCAGTTGAAATTGTTGAACCGACGGCGGTTAAAACATCCCGACACCACAAGGGTGAGGAGCAAAATAAACCCCCCACATTCCAGCAATCCCTTCTTCCGAAACAATCTTATTTCAGACGATTTATTGAACGACAAATTCGCAGCGTCGATTTCTTTCCAGATTCGTCGGATCCAATGGTTTCTCTTCGCCGTAACTCACAGTCGAAAGGCGGTCCGGTGTTATCCCCAGCATAAGAAGATAATCACGGGCGGCTTTTGCACGGCGTTCACCCAGAGCGAGGTTGTACTCAGCCGTCCCTATTTCACAGCAATGTCCTTCTATCACCACCTTAACTTCAGGATAGAGTTTCAGCATTTCAGCATTCTTTTCCAGAATCGGCACGGCATCCACCCGGATATCCGATTTATCGAAATCAAAGAAAATCCGTTCCAGCACCAGTTCTGGTTTTGCCGGTTCCTCGGGAATCTGAACTTCTTCAAACGGAATTTCTTCTTCCGCCGGAACCTCTTCCACCGGCGCCACTGTTTGCTTTTTGGGACAAGCAATGAAAATGCCGAGAATAAAAATCAATGACAGGATCAATTTCATATAACGCATAATACCTCCATTTCTGTAATTATAATTATAATTATAGTACTGTCAAGAAGATGAATGCTGTTCACCGCGACACAAGAAGTGCATAATCCCTTTTATTTACATCTCCGCGGCGGTATGAATAAAAGTATTCGGGTCGGCATCTTGTACAGTAATTCAGGGAAGCCAATAAGTTTTGTTCCCCGAGATCTTTGACGACCGCTGCTTTGAGATCCAGAAATATTTTATCGCCCCGATGGATTACTGCGGACGGGTACTCTTTCGAAAAAAGCTCTTTAACATCTTCCTGTATCTCGTAACAGCATGGACCGATTGAAGCGCCGAGCACGTATCGGTACTCCACCAGACGCTGCTTTGCCTTTTTCGCTATCCCTTTGACGATACCGCGCCAGCCGCAGTGAATAACACTTATTCTCCTGTCGTTAAAAAGATAAACCGGCAGGCAATCAGCGACCTTGATGCCGAGACAGACGTCTTTTTTCTCTGTGATCAACCCGTCACCTTCTCTTTTCGGTTCATCGTCGATGTCGACGATTACGTCCGAATGTATCTGTTTCAGAAAAACAGGTTTGAACCTCTGTTCCACTGCATCGTGGTCCGCCCTCAGAGAATAAAGCGCAGTGATCCCTTTATATCTGAATCTGAAATACTCGAGAGCTTTCTCCTTAACCAGCACCCATTTCACCGGTCTTCTTCATCTCCTTTATCTTTAAGACGACCTTTTTCTTACCAAAAAAAGAATCCTCATGAATGGAGTAGAGACAGTCGATCCTCGTCTTCCCCGGTTCGATCTCCAGAATGGCGTCCCCCCTGCCGTAGGCGATCGCGGAAAAGACCCTGCCGTTGTTCCTCAAGGCGAACTTCAGGTGGTCAGAACCCACTACCCTGGGGACACCGACGATTTCAAAATTTCTGCCCAGAAAGACAGGCTGAGGATTAGCCATTCCCGTGGGTTCAAAGTACTTTAAAAAATGTATCAGCTCGTCGGTGATATCGGAAAGGTCCAGTTCAACGTCGTAAAATCGTTTTCGCTCGAAAACAGCGGCGTCGAATGACGCTGCATACTTATTGATCGATTCTGAGAATTTAATGAAATCCTCTTTTTTTATTTCTAAACCGGCAGCCTGACTGTGGCCGCCGAATTTTAAAAGCAGTCTGCTGCAGTACTTCAGTGCTTCGGTTATGTCGAAATCCGGAATGGAACGGGCTGAACCTTTTGCCGTCTTCTCTTTCAGCGAAAGTAAAATCGTCGGTCTGTGGAAATATTCACTTATCCTTGAAGCGACGATCCCGACTATCCCTTCATGCCATTCTTCTTTACCCAGAACAATCACCCTCTTCTTATCTTCACCTGAACTGCTGACCAGATCAAACGCCTCCCTGTATATCTGCTCCTCTATTGCCTGCCGCTCCCGGTTGTCTGCGGAAAGCCGTTCAGCGAGCTGCACGGCTCTGTCGTAGTCATCGGTAAGAAACAGTTCCAGCGCCTCCTTTGCATCACGCAGTCTTCCACAGGCGTTGATCCGCGGCCCGATTATGAATCCGAGATGATACGAACTTATTCTGTTATTCAATTTACTCTCTTTAAGAAGCGCCCTGAAACCCGGCTTTTTACTTTTCTTTATCCTGTTGATCCCATACTTTACAAGAACACGGTTTTCATCGACAAGCGGCACGATATCAACAACCGTTCCGAGGGCGACGAGGTCCAGATCCTGATAAAGTTGTTCCTTTTCCAAACCTGTTTTTTCGTACAGCGCCTCGATCAGCTTAAAAGCCACACCGATACCGGCTAACTCTCTGAAAGGGTATTGTTCGGTCGGAATCTTGGGATCCAGGACAGCAGCTGCTTCTGGAATTTCATCCCCGGCTTTATGGTGATCGCAGATGATGACATCGATATTATGTTTCTTGGCATATAGAACCTCCTCAACGGCGGTAATACCACAATCAACAGCAATGATCAAGGTGCAGCCGCTCTTAACCGCCTGTTCCACGCCTGCTGAGGACAACCCGTATCCCTCTTCAAGACGATTGGGTATATAATAAGTAGCATCAATACCCATTCTTTTAAGATTAGTAAGAAGAAGCGCCACAGCAGTTATTCCATCAGTATCATAATCACCGTGGATCAAGACTCTTTCTCTGCTGTGGAGTGCCTTGATTATCCGATCCACCGCCCTCTCCATCTGAGTCATTAAAAAAGGATTATGTAAATCAGAGAGCGTCGGCGCAAAATACTGTTCTATCTTCTCTTTTGTATCCCAACCTCTGTTTTTAAGAATCTGAACGACAATCCCGGGGATAACCTTACCCCTGATTTCAATCTCGTCTGCTCTGCCCGACTCGTTCTTTGACAACCACTTCGTCATACGGTTCTCCATTCCATTATTCTTATCAACCGACGTTTTTCCATCTTTTTTAATCTGTATCTCACTCTTTATAAACAGTGGGGTGACCCGTAAGCCGGGTTCTGTTTTAGATAGTCATTTATCTTGTCCTGGTATCACTACCAGGCTCTGCGCAACCTACCCACCCCGTTTCTGCAGTATGCAGAAGAAGCGGGCCGCTTCATACGGGGCCTGCTTGGTTTTGCTTCGGATGGGGTTTGCCGTGCCTCCTGTGTCACCACAGGAGCGGTGAGCTCTTACCTCGCCTTTTCACCCTTATCCGCCTGAGGCGGACGGTATATTTTCTGTGGCACTTTCCGTTTGTTTCCGTCCTTTGAGAGAAGCGCGGAAACAACCTTCCTGTTAGGAAGCATCCTGCCCTGTGAAGCCCGGACTTTCCTCTCACATAGAGCGACTATCCGGTCACCCCGTATAAGTATATCAGAAAGGATTTACGTGTCAATGCTCCATTGAAACACGGCAGAAAAAGATGCGCCCCGGCATCGGATAATCAAAGTCACTCATTGAATTACCGAACTGGAGGGCATACCGCCGATCCAGAAGATTCTTTACACCGCAGGAAATGCTGACACAGGAAAAAAATTCTTTGCTCAAACCGACGTCAAAAACCGTATACGGTTGAAGCCGCTTGGTATCCATGGAGATCACCGGTGCATCTTCATAATTCACGTAGTAGTTGACCCGTTCATCCATAAACAGCCCTTTGATGAATAGAAATGTTTTGTGGAACAATCCAAACTCAAGTATCGCCGATGCCGTATAATCGGGGATGAAGGCGGCGTCCCGTTCAACCGCTTCGATTACCGTCCTGCCTGTATCTGCGTTCCAATCATAGAAGTCATAAACAATCTCATTGTTCTGCTGCCGGGCGTAAAGATAAGACCCTTCAATGCCGAAGCGGATAAATTCATTGAATTGAGTGCGGAATTCAAAATCCATGCCCTTAACCGAGATATAATTGACATTCCGGGGCTGCCACATATTATCCTCTCCGGGCAACCAGGCGATCTGATCATTCACCGACCGCATAAACAGAGATAAGGCGGCAAAAGTGTTCGCAACAGGCGCGCTTTCCAGCCGCAGTTCATACGCCCACCCGTGCTCAGGTCTGAGTTCAGGATTACCCGATCCGGGCCAGAATAGATCATTGAATGTCGGAGCACGGAATGCCTTACCGGCCGACGCCTTAATCCAAAGATTGTCCAACAGCGGTTTGACCACACCGATTGCAGGAGAGAGAAAACCACCGAACTTTGAATTCCTGTCCAGCCTGATGCTCGGTGTCACCGTAATGTCACCGATCTTTTGAGTCAGTTCCAGCCAGAACCCGATATTAAAGGAAGCGGCACGCCACACTGTATCCTGCTGAGACAGCCCCGAAGTCTCGGTTGTCTCTAAGGTGTCATAATGGACGTCAATGCCGGCTACTGTTTCAGTATTATGAGCGTCCAAAAGCATATATGTATTAAAACCCAGCATATGGGTCAAATAGTCGTAATCGGTCATCACGGTGTCTCCATTCCAGTCGATAAATACGGAGTGGAAATAAACCCGCTGCTGCACTGCAGAAAGTCTATTATACCACTTTAAAGAACCCGTGAGATCCTGTATGAAACAGAGACTACCGATTAGATTTCTATCCTTTTCCCGATCTAAAGGTGATGCAGAGCTGGAATCGGCAAGCATGGGTCCGGCCACACCGTATTCTTTGCTGTTGAAGAACAATCCCGAATTAAATTCTGAATGCTCTTTTTTGTACTGAAAAGAACCTGTAACATAACCTCCCCGATAATCACAATTCTGCCTGAATCCATCTGAGGAACAATAAGTGGCAGTGATGTCAAAACACGCCCTGCCGAGAGGCAGCCCTGCTCTGGCGGACAGTTCAGTAGTTTGAAACGGATTTCCTGGTTCGTTGGTTGAAGGAAAAAATGTTAACTTTGCTTCAGGACTCTGGTATTCTTTAGCCGTTATTATATTTACGACGCCGCCCAGGGCATTGCCACCATACAGACTCGAAACCGGACCCTTAACGACCTCAATACGCTCGACTGCATTGAGGTCAACTGCATTCAAATCCGCCATACCGACCGTTATCGAATTCAAAGGAATGCCGTTGAGCAGAACCAGGGTACTGTGTGACGGAATGCCGCGGACCGAGATACTCGACACCAAGCCGGGATTACCGTAATCCTTGATGTTCACGGATGCATAAGTCTGCAGCAGCTCAGACAGACTGACCGGTTCGAGTTTCATAAACTCTTCCCTGTCTATTACTAAGGTCGCCAAGGCGATATCCTGCAAAGACGCTGGATAGCGCGTTGCAGTCACGACGACCTCCTCCACCTCATAGACGGGGGGGACAACCACTAAAAAGAAAAAGATCAGGGGTATCATATAGACCTCCTTTCGTCCGAAGGATACCCGTCGGATACTGGCGGATAGGTCTCCTGGCTTATCCCGTTTTAATCAGCCTTCCCATCCATTGCAGACAGTGGCTTTTTTTGATTAAAACATCCAGCGGAATCACAGTGGCGGCGACCGCGGCCGATTTTCACGGCGCTTCCCTTGAATCCACCAGCAATACAAGTTTATTCAAAAAAATTGCGATGTCAATAATAAAATGGCTTCAGAAAAGGCCGAGCTGAGATTCCTTGGGTTTGTTGTCCTCAAATATCTTGATGGTGCCGAATTCACCGTCATACCCTGGATTGATTATCACGTCGCCGCGTCGAACGCGGTCAACGGCGATCGCAATCCTTTCTTCGGTGTTGCTTTTAAGCTCTTCGAGCGAAGTATTCAACAATATTTCAAATTCACTCCCGAAAATTTTACACAATCTGCGGTATTCATTCTTCACCGCCACGGTATCTCTGCCGCATCCCTTTGCCTCGGCAATAATCTCTTCCAGTGGTATCAAACTTTTATAAGGAATCGCATCTTCCGGAACAAAACCCTCTTCCCGGTCAGCCAGAGATTCGACTCGATGCAATACGCCGATGGTAAGACTGCGTGAACAAACCGGACAGAGATTATTATTGAAACGGGCCTCTTTGGGAGAAAGACGCACCTGACACTTACGATGTCCGTCGTAGTGATACTTACCCTCCTGGGGATAGAACTCAATCGTGTATAAAAACTTCTCTTTATCTTTGTTCTTCAGCGCGTCCCGCAGCTGGAAATAATTCAGTTCTTCACTGAAAACATTGACCTCACGACCGAG